>JAIPJT010000022.1 GCA_021733985.1 Victivallales bacterium
AGATCGCGCCCTACCGTTTGGACACAGGATTGCGGCGCGCTAAGCCGTCGCCCCGGAGTAGCGGGGCTATGGCTCACACGGTCGGAGATCGCGCCCTACCGTTTTGTTTCAGTAAAGATTAAACTTCGTCGTGCGAAGAACAACGCTAATTAGATCATTTCTGGAAAGGGGGAATACTAAAATTTCTTTCCAGGATTTATACTATAGATTTTGCTAAATTTCGACTTTTTATCTAAAATGATCTTCTAAATTTCTGTGAAAGTCGGAAATTTAGTAAAACCTCTATTTTTCTTTACTTTTCACTATTTTTAAACAGAATCCCCCTGTTTTTCCTTAATTTGTTATCCTTTGAACAGCTTTAAGCTGCTGATCTTTCTATATTTTCAAGCTTTACTATCTTATGCAGATAATTATAAGCAATAACCTTACCGAACATTTCACACTTTACGGCTTCTATTCCTCTTCTTCTGAGTCTTCCGAAATGGACAGTATATTTCAGCGAAAACATAAGAGCTTCTACAGCGGATCTGTTTCTTCTTGCTTCAGCATACTTTTCAACTTTCCAGAGCTCTTCACCAAGTATTTTTTTCCCAACTGCTCCACTGAAACTTACATCTTTTACGCCAAGCTCAAGTACGTCCTTTCGTCCTGATGCAGAAGAGTAACCGTCATCAGCAGATACAAGTTCCGGAGTAACTCCAGTGTTATCTATATGTTTTTTAACCAGCGGGGTAAAATAAACCGAATCTGCACCGTTGCCGGGTTCAATAATAAGAGTACTTACATAACCGTTCTGAGACATTCCGAGCTGAGGCTTATATCCGATAACCGAATTGCGGCTTCCTTTTTTGATAAAAGCAACAGTAGTATCTGAAAGGCTTAAAATCTTTTCTGAAGACGGAAGTTTTTTGTCAAAAAAAACTCTGTCTTCCGTGTAATACAAAACAGCACTTACTGCAAGAAGATCATCTTCCAAATGCTCATATAAAGATAAAAGTTTTAATGTTTCAGACGGTTTAAGTTTCACTGTATTAATTATCTCGCCAGTTTTAGCAATATGTCTTATATAAAATTCATTCATCTTATGGGCAACTCTAAGGTACTGCTTATAATCAGGCTTCACTTTCTCTTTCTTAGGATTACCGGAAGTTCCCTTTGTATTATTTATCTTAAATAAAAGTTTTGAAAGTTTATTCAACCATTTGTCCGGATACTTAATGCTTATGTTTTTTAGACCGAATTTCTCAAATTTGGATGCCTGTTTTCTAATTCTGTTAAAAAGTCTGTAAATAACCGCTGCATCTGCCGGCCATGAACTTGATGCATGAACTGAAGTACTGTTAAAAACTGCATAACTGAAGTCATCAAGGCTTTCATTTAAAAACTCTTCAAGCTGACATTTGTGGATATATTCCATTGTTTCACTGCTTATTGCGTTAAGATTCTCATTTATTGTCTTTGGCCTGGGCATTTTCTTATTCTTATCGAGATAGTAAAACTGAAGGCTTACAGGCTCAACCATCCTTTCTGATGCCTCTGAGGTGGTAACTGAATCAAAATAACCTCTAAGACAGATAAAGATAAATACTTCTTCAGCTGAAATCCTTTCTCTGCCGACTTCAAGTTCAGTTACCGGTAATTCATCATCCAGTACTGGAAAACTCTTTACTTAAAAACCGGTCTGGCTTGCTATATACATTTTATCCTGTTTGCGGATTTTCTTTTTCTCAAGACCTTTTCTATCAAGATCTGCATTTATTCTTTTGTAGATTTCATTGTATAAAGAACCTCTCTCCTGTGAAAATTTTATCAATTTTGCCAAATTTGTGTCCGGAATTCCAAAAAGTGCCTTGTAAAAGTTATTTTCACACATATCTTTTAATATTCCTTTGTGAGGTGTTTTTTGTTTTGTAAATAATTATAATATAACACCTTATAAAGGAATATTAAAGTTTTTTCTTCGTGTTTTTCGTGAACTTCGTGGTTAAAAAAACTTTTCAGATATGGTCTAATTAAATATATTTGGAGGCAAAACGGAAATGGCTCAGTTTTCCAATTCCAGGGATACGCTGATTTCCATGGCACCCTTCGGCGGTTTCGGCAGCTTTTTCAGATTTTGCAGCAGTACTTTGACGGAACTGTCCATTGCGGCGATTCCGCTTTCTTCCAATATTCTGTAATTCCTGATATTTCCATATTTATCAATATTAATTAATACCTGTACGGCTGGTAGCCTACTGTCAAGGACTGTTTTTGCCGGCTGCTGCCATCTGCTGTATAAATATCCTGATACTTTATTGTTGTAGTTCTGTAATGTTTTGTAATTTCTGTAGGGATTTTCAAATTTTATTGTTTTTACTTTATTTCGAAGGCTGTTTGCCAGCACAGAAGCTTCAGCTGTTTTCTGTACTTTTTTTGCCGGACTTCGGGTAATAATATTGTTTGTTTTTTTTATCTGACTTGCATCAAGCGCTTTCCATCTCTTTTTTATTCTTTTTGAGGTTTCCTTTTTTCTTTTTAAATTATGTTTTGTTTCGGGCTGTTCAGAGTGAAAATCCTTTTGTTTATAATGCCTGTTAGGGGGAACAAGGGTGACGCTGATAGGATTGCCGGAAGGCCTGTCAGTACAGCCTTTGAATGTGAAAACAGCGAATATTATAAATATCGCGGATATATGGGACACAGAAACCCAAAATACTGTTTTCCTTTTCCTGCTTTTTTTCAGTTTTTGATCTGATCTGAGATTCAATTGTAAAAAATTACGGGACATAATCTAACCGGGTTTATAATTCGTAGAACAATAAAACTTAGCAGGATTTTGACAATTAATCAACTATAACAAAACAAAAGTTACCTTGACTAACAGTTAAAATAGTAAAAATAAAATAAAATTGTATGTTCTTGTAAACAGTATCTATTGTAATTTAGTTCTTAAATGATTATCATGTTTATAAAGGATTATTTATTTCAGGGATATATAACACTTGAACCTGAATCCGTGAGATAGTTTATTAAAAAAAATAGATATATTTTATTTACAGTAAGCTGATTTATATAATATTTGATACTTTACCTTTCAGGTGAAAAGAATATTTTTTATAAATCACGGATTCAGGTTGAATGTAATTCGAAGGGAACTGTTATGAAGAAAATATTTATATTATTTTTTGCCACTATTATTTTATGCTCCTGCTCAAAACATATATCGGATGAACCAAAACAATTAGGATTTGAAGATAGCGGAAAGGAAATATCTATATTTACCGGACAGAGTATTGACATAAACCTTGTTGAAAATACGGCAGCGGGAAATGTTTGGGGAATAAGTCCTTATAAGGCTGATACCCTGGGATTCATATCTTCTAAATTTATACCTGATGAAAATATTAAAGGAGCAGGGGGACACAGAATTATACGGTTCAGAGCTTTGAGATCAGGCGAAGCAGTTATAAAAATAACTTATTATAAAATTCAGGAAAATGAAGATAAACCGATAAAGGAGTTCAGGATCAAAGTTAAGATTTTAGATGATTAAGAATCTAATGAACTCAAATAATAACCGAAGACAGATAGAGCTTTAATTCCTTTTCACAAGCGGGAGTAATAATTTCTTTTCCGAAAGATCCTTTTAATTCGTTGACTGTCCAGAAACTGACCTCATCTATTTCTTCTTTCTGGAAATTAAAAGGACCGTTGTAATTGAGTTTATATACCGATACGTTTTCAGATTCGATTTCATTTCTTATTCTGATATCAAATATGTAACTTACAGGGGTATTTATCGGGATGCCGAGTTCCTCATTCATTTCCCGTCGAACAGCCTGGTATGCACTTTCCCCCGGTATGAAATGGCCGGCCGCGGCAGTATCCCATTTACACGGCTGAATATCCTTGTTCATTGAACGCTTTTGAAGTAATATTTCTCCTTTATCATTTTCAATTATAAGATGGGCTGTCCTGTGAATTAATTCAGGCTTGCCGTGACATTCACTTCGGAGTGCTCTGCCGATTACGTTGTTTTGTTCATCAACTATTTCAAGGTATTCTTCTGACTGCATAATTATTTTTGTTCAAAAACAAGCTTTGAATCTTTTACTTTTGCTGATATTTCTCTGCCCGGGGTGATTTCACCTTTTAGCATTTCCTCTGCCAGTGGATCTTCAATATATCTTTCTATAGTCCTGCGCAGCGGCCTTGCTCCGAATTCAGGCTGGCATCCGGTATCAATTAGAAAGTCAAGAGATGGTTTGTCCAGCGAGATAGAAAGGTTTTTGCTCACGAGCCTTTCCCTGACTTTTTTAATTTCAAGTTCAACAATAGCTCTAAGATCGTTCCTGTCAAGTTTTCTGAATATTATTACCTCATCTGTCCTGTTGATAAATTCAGGTTTAAAATATTTTTTAGCTTCTTCGATCAGACGTTCCCGCGCTTTATCGTTTTCCTGGTTTACACTACCTGTGCCAAACCCCAAACCTTTACCCTGTATTATTTTATGCGCCCCTAAATTGCTTGTCATTATTATAATAGTGTTTCTGAAATCAATTACGCGGCCGACATTGTCGGTAAGTTTACCTTCTTCTATAATCTGAAGAAGCATATGTATTACATCAGGATGTGCTTTATCTATTTCATCAAAAAGGACAACTGAATAAGGACGCCTTCTTACTTTTTCTGAAAGCTGTCCGCCTTCTTCATGTCCGATATAACCTGGAGGCGAACCGACAAGCCGGCTGACATTAAATTTTTCCATATATTCAGACATATCGAGTTGGATTATTGCATCTGAATCCCCGAACATAAATTCTGCCAAAGATTTTGCTAATAAAGTCTTACCGACACCGGTCGGTCCAAGAAATATAAAAGATCCGATGGGGCGTCTTGGATCTTTCAGGTCGGCACGCGATCTTCTCAGAGCCCTGGAAATAACTCCAATTGCTTCCTGCTGCCCAATAACAATATTTCCGAGTTCTTCATCCATCTTCAGCAGACGGTTGTTCTCCTTATCTTCCACCTGTTTTATAGGTATTCCTGTAAGCTTTGCAACTACATCTGTGATTTCTTTAACCCCTATTTCAATCTTAAGGTTTTCTTTATTATTTTTCCATTTACATAGTATGTGATCTATTTCAGTTTTAATCTTTTTTTCTTTATCACGGAATAACGCCGCGTCTTCAAATTTCTGATTCTTTATTGCTTTTTCTTTTTTGTTTTTAAGCTCCTCTATTTTTTTCTCAAGCTCGGATGTGTCAGGAGGCGGAACAACCTGAGAAAGCCTTGTTTTTGCACCGGTTTCATCCATCACATCAATAGCTTTATCCGGAAGGAATCTGCCGTTTATATAACGCTCAGACAACTTAACGGCTGCTTCAAGAGAAGAGTTAAGGTATTTGACATTATGATGCTTTTCATAGCTTATACTAAGCCCTTTTAATATTTCAATTGTTTCTTCAACTGTCGGGGGATTTACTGTAATAGGTTGAAAACGTCTTTCCAGAGCTGAATCCTTTTCAATGTTTTTACGGTATTCATCCATAGTAGTTGCACCGATACATTGAAGTTCTCCTCTGGCCAGTGCGGGTTTAAGAATATTGGAGGTATCCATTGCACCCTCAGCACCTCCTGCACCAACTATAGTGTGCAGTTCGTCAATGAAAACAATAACCTTTCCGGAATTTTTAATTTCTTCAATAATTCCGCGTATCCTTTCTTCAAACTGCCCTCTGTATTTTGTCCCGGCAATAACCAGCGGAAGGTCCAGGCCGAATACCATCTTGTCATGAAGAATGTCGGGAACCTTTTTAGATGTTATTGCCTGTGCAAGGCCTTCAACAATTGCAGTTTTCCCAACTCCGGCTTCTCCGATCAAGACAGGATTGTTCTTTGTTCTTCTGCACAGAACCTGGATAATCCGCTCTATTTCATCGTTTCTCCCAATTACAGGATCGAGTTCATTCTTCTCAGCAAGTTCTGTCAGATTTCGACCAAAAGACTTTAAGTTGCTTAAATCTGCTTCTGCCGACTGATCACCGGTTGTCCCGGAAATATCATCTCCAGGTAAAAAATTTGGATCCAGTGCCGACATTATTTCACGTCTGATAAGTTCCAGATTTATATTGAGATTTGTCAGTATTTTGGTGGCATCACAGAAATTGTCCTGCAGTACCCCTAAAAGAAGATGTTCTGTGCCAATATAATTGTAATTCATATTTTTGGCTTCTCTTGTGGCCAGAGCAAGAACTTTTTTCAATCCCTGAGTGTAGGGGAGGAACCCCTGCTGCTGTGTATTACTGCCTACGCCGAACAGCTTTTCTATTTCCAGTCTTATGCTTTCAACATTTACTCCTAACGATTTTAAAATGGATACTGCAACCCCCTGGCCTAATTTTAATAAACCTAAAAGTAAATGTTCTGTCCCGATTTTATCATGGCACAGATTCTGTGCTTCTTTTTCTGCAAGTATCAGCACCTGCTTTGCCCTTGGAGTGAAATTGTCCATTATTCTTCTTCCTTCTTATATGTAAACTGTGAATTATGTATAGCCTTGAAATATAATATACTCCAATCAGCTGTTTTTTCGAAAATAATTAGATAATACAGTCTCAACAATTTTCAAATTATTTTTGTGAAAAAGTCAAGCTGTATGAAAAGTATATTTTTAGCCCGTTGTTTTCTGTTGACTCGCTATTACAACATCTTATTTAAAATTAGGCAGAAAATTATATTTTTTTTTGTTATTTTTTTATCTTACTCTTGACTGTTTTGAGAAAGGGTTTACTTTATAAACCTTTCATGCCATAATTATATAAATTTTTAAACACATAGAGGTAGATAATGAAAGTCAGAGCTTCGGTAAAAAGACAGTGTGAATACTGCCAGATTGTAAAAAGAGGCGGAATTGTACGGGTTGTGTGTTCAAGAAACGCAAGACACAAACAGAAACAGGGTTAAACTAAAAATAAATCATAAATAAAAATAGAAGTGAGAGGTTAAGAATGCCAAGAATTATCGGTATCGATATTCCGGGAAAAAAAAGAGTCGAAATAGCTCTTCGCTATATATACGGCATAGGGCCGACAAAGGCGATTGAGATAATTAAAAAGGCTAATATACCGGAAGGAACAAAAGCAGATAATCTGACCGGTGATCAGATTTCAGCAATTACAGCCATTCTACAGAATGATTACATGGTAGAAGGAGATTTGAGAAGAGCAGTAGCAGGCGATATACGCAGGCTGGGATCTATAAAAAGCTACAGAGGTATCAGGCACCGCAGAGGCCTTCCGGTTCGTGGACAGAGGACAAAAACCAATGCACACACAAGGAAGGGTAAAAGTAAAACTGTCGGAGCTGTTCGTGACAAAACTCAACGTAAACTTGCTAAATAAGGCTTTTTTATTAACATAAGGAATGTACAAATGGAAGAAAAAAATATCAAAAATAAAGAAGCGGAAAACAAAGTTCAGGAAGAAACTGCTGCTGCCGGTCCTAAGAAAAAATTTAAGGGCGGCCGTATGGTGCCTTCAGGCATAGCGTTTATCAGAGCTACTTTTAATAATACAAAAGTAACAATTACAGACCTTCACGGCAACGTACTTTGCTGGGCGACTGCCGGAAAAGTCGGATTTAAAGGTTCAAGGAAAAGTACAGCTTATGCTGCCCAAATGGTTGCTGCGGATGCAATCAAAAAGGCACAGTTGAATTTTGGAGTTAGAAGTGTTGAAGCGCGCATCAAAGGACCGGGTCCGGGACGTGAATCCGCAGTCAGGGGAATATCGGCTGCAGGAGTTGAAGTATCGAGCATTCAGGACATTACCCCGGTTCCCCATAACGGCTGTAGACCGCCTAAAAGACGTCGTATTTAAAAAATGTTAAATGGAGATTAATTAATGAGATATACAGGACCCGCATGTAAATTATGCCGTAGAGAAGGCAAAAAGCTCTTCCTCAAAGGGGAAAGATGCATGAAAGCAAAATGCGCTATAGATAGAGAAAGACCGGTGCCCGGGGCCAGTCAGCGCAGACGTGCTAAAATTTCTGATTATGGAGTGCAGTTAAGGGCGAAACAGCAAATACGCCGTTACTACGGGCTTTCAGAAAAACAATTTTTAAAAACATTTAAAATTGCTTCAAAGAAGACCGGTATAACAAGTTTTGAATTTCTTGTATTACTTGAAATGAGACTTGACAATACAGTTTACCGTTTAGGTTTTGCATCCTCAAGATCTGCTGCAAGACAGATCATAAACCATGGACATATCAGAGTCAACGGAAGGAAAGTTGATATTCCTTCTTATAAATTGAAAAAAGGTGATACGATTGAACTTAAGAAATCAGATAAAAGCCTTGCGTTTGTACAAAAGAATATAGAAGAAACTTCGGGTACTGTTACTTTACCAGAGTGGCTTACTTTTGAGAAAGAGGCACTTAAGGCAGAAGTACTACGTTTTCCTGAAGAAAGTGAAATTCAGGCGCCTGCGGATGCACAGTTAATCGTTGAATTGTATTCTAAGTAAAAAATTGGAGTGAATTATAATGGGAATATTACAGGATTTTCCTTTACCGCAAGAAATAGAAATTGATGAATCAACAGCGACCGAAACTTATGGTAAATTCACAGCCGCTCCTTTTCAGAGCGGTTTCGGCCATACACTTGGTAATGCCTTAAGGAGAGTGCTGCTTTCATCACTGGAGGGCTCAGCAATTTCTGCTATAAGGATTGACGGAGTAGCTCATGAGTTCGCAACTGTTCCAAAAGTAGTTGAAGATGTTGCAGAAATAGTTTTAAATATGAAAAAAATTCTGCTTATCTGCCACACGGATACACCGAAAACTTTAGAAATCCGCAAGGATACTGCAGGGGAAGTTACAGCTGCTGATATTAAGACAGACGGTACAGTAGAGATTATTAATAAAGGACAGTTAATTTGTACACTTGATAAAGATGTAAATTTCAGGGCGGAAATTGATATAGTTGACGGTAGAGGCTATAGACCGGCTGAAAAAAATAAGCAGGACGATCAGCCTGTAGGTACTATACCGATAGACAGTCTTTTTTCTCCTGTTAAACGTGTACGTTATGACATTGGCACCGCCCGTGTCGGAGAAGCAACAGAGATGGACAGTCTTGAACTTGAAATATGGACTGACGGCAGGCTTACACCACAGGATGCACTGGAGAAAAGTGCTAAAATTTTAAAAGAGCATTTACGTCCGTTCCTGGGCAAAGATGAAAGTCAGGATATTGAGTCACTGATGACCGACGAAGAAAAGTCTCTTTATAAACTCCTTGTTCAGGATGTAGATACTTTGAATCTTTCTGTAAGGTCGCAGAACTGTTTGAATAATGCAGATATTAAGCTTATTGGTGAGCTTTGCAATAAACCTGAATCAAAGATGCTTAAATATAAAAATTTTGGTAAGAAGTCGCTTGATGAGATTACCGAAAAACTGCAAAGCCTTGGTTTAGACCTGGGGATGACATATCCGGAGATTATAAATGATGCTCTCCTCAAAGAGATAGAAAAAGCAAAATCAAACGTAGAAGAAAACGATGGAGAATAGAAAATGCGTCATAAAAAATATACTTTTAAAATAGGAAAATCTGGCTCACACAGAAAAGCTATGCTGGCTAATCAGGCATGCAGCCTCATTCTTTCAGACCAAATAAAAACTACTGTTGTTAAAGCGAAAGAAACAAAAAGAGTAGCAGAAAAAATGGTAACCCTGGCAAAAAAAGGTACACTTCATCACAGACGCCGTGCAATAGGCAGGCTTCGTGATAAAGAGGCTGTACGGGTACTTTTTGATGAGTTAGCTCCTAAGTTTAAGGACAGAAACGGCGGCTATACAAGAATAATACGTTTAGGCCAGCGTAAAGGTGACGGTGCGGAAATGTGTTTGCTCCAGTGGGTGGAAGAAGAAAAAGCAGCGGTTAATGAAGAAGAAAACACCACTGAAAAGGAAGCATAGAAACAGTATAATAAAAAATTTATAGAATAAAATTATATAAAGGGCAGTATCATTTACTGATACTGCCCTTATTTCTATTGAAAAATAAGAAGCGTTTAAACGAAAAACTTTTCACAGTACAGCTTTTCCTTTGAAACAAAAATTACTGTACAGTAAAATATTGCCTTAAATCGTATGATTTTATTATACATTTAACAATAATGCTGTATTGCGGCGCGCTAAGCCGTCGCCCCGGAGTAGCGGGGCTATGGCTCACCCTGCTTCGTACCGTTTAGGCACTACGCAGGGCAGGCAGTTTTTCGTCTTAACTATTTCTGAGTATTACGGCGAAAGATCGCGCCCTACCGTTTTGTTTCAGAAAAGATTAAACTTTGTCGAACGAAGATCAACGCTAATTATTTCCTAAAAATTTTTCGTAGTATTTATTGGTAATTTTATCATATTTACCGCTCTGTTTGAGCTTATTAAGAGCCTGTTCGAATTTATGGACAACTGAATCAGGGATATTTTTGTTAAATCCGATATACATATCAATAGTTTTAACTTTTAATACGCACTGGATTAGTTCCTGGTCTATTTTTTCTTTGCTGAGGACACAGTAAAAGGGTAGCTCTGATGCCGCTATCAGCTGGGCTTTATAGTTAAGCATTTCTTTTACCGAATCATAAAGGTTTTTAGTGAGCTGCAAATGAGCAAATTTTTTATTTACCAAATGTTCCGTAAAAGCTCCTTTATGTTGAGTTGCAATAGAATATTTCTTTGCATCTTCCAATGTATTTAAATCATAATTCATTTCTTTTGTTCCGATTTTTGACATAGAGTATATATTCCAGTAGTCAGTGGCGATTGGGCCTACCCATTTAAAATTTTTTTCTCTTTTCGGTGTACGAACCATAGAAAATATTATAGTATTAGGGGTGTGTTTTGAAAGTTCAAGGGCAATATCCCAGGGCAGAACCTGTATATCTGTGTCAGACCAATTGATTTCTTTTAAAATCAATTTTATAATTTCCGTCGATATTCCTTTTAATTTGCCGTTTTCTACATAGTTAAAAGGCGGATAATCTTCGGTTACAATTTTATAATCCTTGCCTGCGAATGCAATTATACATAAAAGAAAAGCAATAAGGATAAAAATTATTTTGATTTTCTTCATATTATATTGTTTAAGTTATGCTTAGTGAAATGGATATAATTTTAGATGTTTCGATATTCTTATATTATATAGCATAATCTTTTACAAACAACATTAATTTTCGAAGTATACAGTCAAAATGGAATGGGCTCGGCTTTTATAATACAGACTCCAGCTTTTTTCTCAGCCGGTTTAAGAGCATATTTAGGTTAGTAGAATCAATAGCCGAAATTTTTATAATTTCTATATTATCTTTCAATCTTTCTGAGAAATCTTTCAGATTTTCACTGCTTTGCACTAAATCTATCTTATTTGCTGCTATTAGAGAAGGGCGATCGGACAGGCCGGCTTGATATTGTTCAAGTTCATTTTTTAGCGAAATATAGTCATCAAAAGGATTTCTTCCGTCAAGTCCGGACATATCAATTACGTATAGAAGGACTTTTGTTCTTTCGATATGTTTAAGAAATTTATGACCTAAACCTACATTGTTATGAGCTCCTTCGATTAAACCCGGTATATCAGCGATTGAAATCCTGAAAAAATCCTGAAATTCAACAATCCCTACAGTTGGCTGTAAAGTAGTAAAAGGGTATGGAGCCGCTTTCGGAGCAGCAGCTGATAAAGAGCCGAGAAGTGTAGATTTTCCTGCATTCGGATATCCCACAAGCCCTATATCCGCAATAGTCTTAAGTTCCATTTCAAGATGTTTTTCTTCTCCGGGGCGACCTTCTTCGCAGTGTTTTGGGGTCCTGTTTATGCTTGAAACAAAATGTTTATTTCCCTTTCCACCTTTTCCTCCATGAGCTGCAACAAACCTTTTGCCCGGAGTATCAAGATCACAGACTACTTCATGTTCTTTTTCAATGTCCTTGACAACTGTACCGGCCGGTACTTTTAAAATTACATTTTTTCCGGACCTGCCATGTTTGTCGTTCCCCTGACCGTGTTTACCGCGTTCGCCTGAATAGTGTCTTTTATAATAGAGCCCTATCAAGCTTTGTTCACCGGTAACAGCTTCTATAACGATATCTCCGCCTTTTCCGCCGTCCCCTCCGTTTGGACCACCTTTAGGGACATATTTTTCACGGCGGAAACTTGCGCAGCCATTGCCGCCGTCACCACCTTTTATCTTAATTGTAATTTTATCTATAAACATTGTTTGTCCCGGTTATAAATAGTCATTTAAAAAAAAGTTCAACAGGAATATATTAATCAATATTAATGAATTGGTTATGGGTAAGATCAGCTGTCCTCAGACAACAGGGTGCATAATCCTTGATTTAATGAGATGAGGATAAATACAACAAACGCATCGTATAACTACGATGCGTTCAGAATAAAATATCCTAATTATTACTAAGCTGTTACTACATTCACTTTGCGTTGTGATTTATTGAATTCAACAACGCCATCTTTTAGTGCATACAGTGTATAGTCGTTGCCGCATCCCACGTTTTTGCCGGGGTGAAATTTTGTACCGCGCTGACGTATTATAATATTTCCGGCTCTAATTTTCTGCCCGCCGAAAATTTTAATTCCTAAATATTTAGGGTTACTGTCTCTTCCGTTTCTACTGCTGGACTGTCCTTTTTTATGTGCCATATTGTTTTCCTCCAAAAATATAAATAAATTTAAATTGATGCCGTTTTGAGCATATTAAAATAAATCTGTTTTTTAAAAAAGCAAATAAAATGATTATAAAATATAAAATAATTAACTATAGCAGAGTTAAAAATGTATATTAATTTAATTCAGAATAAAAGGCAGGAGTCAGAGCTAAGGGATTTCCTCAGATGATACAGAGAACATTTATTTTACGGTTCTATGTCAAAGCGGTTTTTAAGTCTTGAAAAATCGGGTTAAACTTTTTTTATTATGTTTTACCTTTTTAATCGCTGATACCGCTTATACTCTGCCAACTGAAAAAGTTAAATGCCGCCTTTTTTCTTTTTAGTCGTTTCCGGTTTACTTACGCCTGTTGTTTTGTTGTTGGGGCTGAAGGCATTGTCGGCTTTTTCAGGCCCGGGTACAACAGGCTTTCCGGTGTTGGTGTCTAATGGGCTTTCTTCCGTGTTCTGTGTTTTAGCGGCAACAGGCAGTATATTATCAGAAATACTGTCCTTGTATTTTGACTGATGTGCTGAAAGTATAGCAAGGCTTAGTGTGATTGCTAAAAACAGGGATGCAAAAACAATAGTAAGCCTGCTTAAATGTGATTCAGCATGGGCACCAAATAGCGAGTCAGAACCGCCTCCGCCAAATGTAGTTCCAAGGCCGGAGCTTTTTGACTGCTGTACAAGAACCAGAGCTATAATTAATATAGCAATCAGCACATCAAGAACAGTCAATATTGTTATTATAATATTCATAAACTTTAGCCGTAATATTACAAAGCGTTAGAAATAAGATCGTTAAAGACATCGGGTTTCAGGCTGGCGCCGCCGACAAGAGCACCGTCAATATCTTTTTTAGCCATAAGTTCAGCTGAATTTCCGGGTTTAACTGAACCGCCGTACTGTATTTTTACTTCTTCTGCTGTTTTTTCTCCGTAAATTTCAGTTAGCAGTTTTCTGATCAGCTGATGGACTTCCTGCGCCTGTTCAGGAGTAGCGGTTTTTCCTGTACCGATAGCCCATACGGGTTCATAAGCAAGAGTCGTTTTTAATATTTCTTCTGAGCTAATGCCGTTAAGGCTTCCTTTCACCTGTTTAGTAATTACATCGAAAGTTTTATCTGATTCACGCTCTTCGAGTGTTTCTCCTATACAGACAATAGGTTTTAAGCCCGCGTTCAGGGCCGTTTTTGCTTTTTTGCTTATAAGTTCATCAGTTTCATTATGGTATTCACGGCGTTCGCTGTGTCCTATTATTACATATTCAACTCCGAGGTCCAACAGCATTTGAGCCGAAATTTCACCTGTAAAAGCTCCGGATTCTTTGTCTGAAATATCCTGTGCGCCGATTTTAATGTTTGAACCTTTGACTGTTTGAACAGCGCGGTCAAGAGATGTAAAAGTAGGGCACACTGCTATTTCAAGCTTACCTTCAAATTTCTGTAAATTTTCTTTAAGGGCGGTGAGTACTTCCACAGCCTCTGTCGCAGTTTTATTCATTTTCCAGTTACCGGCAATAAAAAGAGATCTGTTCGACATTATGATATTCTCCATTTAATTATTTTAATTTTTTGAGATAAGTTCTTAAATCCGGCTTTATACTGTTTAAAATATAAAGTTTTGGCTACAATAAACCCTGATTATGCAATTTGGGATAAATCCCAAAAGTAAAAATATATACTGTTTTAAAAAAAAATCAAAAAGTTAATTTACATTCAGCTAATTTTATTAAAAAGAATAATTAGACGCTCTGAAAATAGTCAGCTGCAGGTATCTCCTCATTGGTATTGACATCTATAACGGTTGTATTACTGTAAGCAGTATCTATCAAACTCTTTATATCCATTTTTCGGTCGCCGGCCAGTATCATATTCTTTGGTGCATTTGTGCTTGGATTAGATGGGGAAAAAACAGTGCAGCTGTCAGGGGTTTGCACTTTTGATATATCGAATGTATCGATCTTTTTGGCGGTATTCATTATTTTTATTTTATCTTCGCTGATTAAAGGTCTTAGAACTAATATTTCTATTGCGCTGTCTATATTCGAAAGGTTTGCTATTGTCTGGCTTGCTACCTGGCCTACAGACTCTCCGGTAACAAGAGCCTTATTTCCGTTGAGAGCGGCTATCTTTTCCGCAAGCCTGAACATGATTCTTCTATAATGGATTGTTCTGAAATTTTCAAATATTTTTTCACAAATAGTTTTCTGTGTCTCAAGAAAGTTACAGACAAAAAGTTTTCTGTTTCCCTGAAATTTATTGAGTACAGCGGTCAGCCGTTTAATTTTCTCTACTGTTTCCATAGGGGTAAAAGGATAGCTGTGAAATGTTAGAAAATCAACAAAAACCCCCCTCCGCATCATGGAATAAGATGCGACCGGTGAGTCAAAGCCGCCTGACAGCAGAGATAAAACAGGTTGATTGCTTCCGGAAGGCAGCCCACCCTGAGCCATGTACTTCTCAGAGTAAATCAATGTAAAATTTTTATATACCTCGCAAAATAAACTGAAATCAGCTTTGTCTGACAGGTCCACCCTTAAATCTTTACTGAATGAAGAAACAAGTTCACCAAGTATAATTTCTGTTTCTCTTGTGGAATAAGAAAAATTTTTGTTATTCCTCTTTACTCTTATCCTGAAGGTCGGCAGCCTGTTTTTAATTTCATCTACAGTACTAAGTACTTTAATATTAAAACAATTATATACAGCTGCTTTTATTGCCTCCATATCTGTATCCGTTCTAATGCAGAATGAAAAAGAATCAATCCCGAACACGTAGTTCAATGCATTTTTAACTGTTTTGCATTCTTTTTCTGAAAAAGTTGAAAAATCCTGTTTGTGTATAATTATACGGCCCCGGATTTTACCTACTGTCATCTCCGGTAGCATGTTCAGGAGAAGGTTAAGCCTGTCTATTATACATTTCTCAAAACGCCACCTGTTTTTGCCCTTTAAAGCAACTTCACTGTATCTGCAAATTACAATATTGTAATTGGATAATGGATGCATATTACTAACCTTTAAATTTTTATGAATTATTTTTCAAAAAACATAATAAAAAATCAAAAAAAAATAAAAATAATATAGCTTTGATTATTTTATAATATATAATTGAGTTAAATTTAGATAAAGCAATTAAATTTAATGGGTATTTTGTATTTTCAAATGTTATTCAATAAAATTAATACAGAATAATAATTTTAAAAAATAATTGAATATTTGAAAGGAGTCGAATGTGAAATTAGTTAGGAATTTTTTTCTGACAGCCGTAATCTTTTTTGTAGCAATACTTACAGGATGTGTGAATTATGACCCACCACCGAGTGTTATTCATTCAAATGATTACACGGGAGTTAAGGTTAACGACCAACGGACACTTCCGGCGGCAGATAAAGTGCTTACTCTTAGCCATGCACAGGGAATAGCCCTCGAAAACAACCCGGATTACAAAACCTATCAGCTTAACAAGATTTCAGCATTTGCACTGTACTATGCTGCGCTTGCTGCATATTCACCGACTCTGTCCGCTGACTGGGGTGCAACTCAATATCAGGGAGCTTCCAGCGGGAACGTAAACACTACTACTACCGGAGGTCAATTTTCAGCTTCATATCAGGCTTTCAGCGGATTTACGACAACTTTTAATGCGTTGAATGCACGAGCTACAGCCAAGCAGAGCGAATGGAGTATAAAGAACTTTCGCAGGCAGCTTGTGAGAGATGTCTGGACTTCATATAATCAGGTACTTTACAGCAGAGCTATTTTCAGGATCCAGCAGGCGAATGAAAGATTTAATATTATCAATACCAGGAATACAGCTCTAAAATATAATGCCGGAGCATCTTCACTTTCCGAACTCCTTAACTTTAAGGTCAGAAAAAATCAGGCACAGAGTAAACGAATAGCTGCGCAGAGAGACTACAAGATTGCACGTTATGCTCTTGCTGCAATTATGGGGTTGACAACAGCAGATCTCCCTGTAGAAATAAAATTTCCTGAAATCACTGTACCACAGGCAGATGAATTTGAACTTGGAGTTGAGTTTTACCTTGATATAGCCATAGCACAGCGCCCGGACCTGAAAGCGCAGAAAGAGGCTCTTAAAGGAGCAAGGTATAATCTTTATTCTGCATGGGGTGCGTTTTCACCCACATTAGATCTTGATTTAAATTATGGGTATAGTAATGCAAATCAGCCGGGAGGCATGAATTCTCATTTAGACATGTCGCAAAATGGTGTCTATAATTACGGTTTCGAATTTAACTGGGATTTGTGGAAAGGCGGCTCGAGAATATTTAATGTCAGGAGTCAGCAGGCACTTTATGATGTTCAAAGGCAGAACCTTTTGAAAAAATGGATTACTATTGTAAAAGAAGTAAGGACATATTACGTAAAGCTTATTGCAAATGTAGCAAGGAGAAAAGTGCTTGACCAGGCCAGAATGATGGCAAAACAGAGAAGGGATCTTGTCCAGGAAGAATTTAACGCGGGTAATGTGGATATAGCAACACTTAACCAGGCGCAGAATCAGCTCGTTGAAGCCAGGCAGCAGTATGTACAGGCGACAATTGATGTTTCAAATTCACGTGCGAGACTCTACGCAGCAGTAGGTATTGACCAGTAAAAAAATAAATATAACTCAATAAAAAAAAACCTGTCTGAAGCAGACAGGTTTTTTTAATTTGAAAGGGAAAAATCTTGCGTTGTTTTTACTGTCAAAATTTAAATCATGAATATGCGGAACTTGATAAAACAGAGAAAAGCCATCTTTTTAAAGTTTTAAGAGCGCGGGCAGGTACTAAACTGCTGCTTATGAACGGATACGGAATTATTGCTGAAGGATTAGTGGAATCTGAGCAAAGCATAAAGATTTTAAGTAGAGAGTATTATTCCGCCCCTTCAAAGAAAATACACCTTTTTGCGGCGGTACCGAGGAAAAATAAGATGGAAACAATGCTTTCGCAATGTACAGAATTAGGGGTCTGGAGTATAAACCCCATATTTACTGATAGAAGTGTTGCTGTTCCCGGGAAAAAAAATACTGTTGAAAAATGGAAAGAAAAAGTTATTGAAGCCTGTAAGCAGTCACATAACCCTTTTATACCTGTAATTTTAAGTCCTGTTAAATTAACAGAGTCAATGAAATATGTCTGTGATAAAGGAATGAAATCATATTATGGGGATAGAGAAAGCGGCTGTATGCCGGATGAGGGTAATTTAAAAGAAAATATAGCCTTGTTTGTCGGCCCTGAAGGCGGTTTTTCGGAAAATGAAATATCTCTAATGAAGAAGGCTGATTTCAGGCCTGTTTCACTTCCGGGGTGGATATTGAAAGTTGAAACTGCTGCGGCAGTAGGGACTGCACTGCTGAAGCGATAATCAGAAGAGTACGAAAATAATTTTAGTTTAAACGTTTCTGATAAAAATGATGAAACAATATTTGAAACTGACTCGATAATAATCTCAATTAATACTAAAATATTATACAATGCATTTTATTTTTCGACCATATCATTTGATACGGATAAATAAACCAAGACATATTGTGTATATTTATTGTTATAAGTTGAATATGAGGGAAGAAACAGTAGAAATGAAAATAAAGAATATTATTATTATAAGTATGTCGGTACTGCTTACGTCATGTGTTTTTATTCCTAAAACTGAATCCAATCTACAATATGTATATGACATGTACGGTTTGAATTACAATCGGGGGAATAAATTTTATCTTCAGCACAATGTATGGTATAAGGAGCCGATGAATATTTCTTCAATGAATTATCTTGAGGGTAAAATTATTCCTGTTGGTACTGAGATCAAATTCATAAAATCATTTCCCGGATACGTGATATTTAAAACAGTTAACAATGGGGAAAAATATAAAATAATAAATGATTCTGAAGTGTCTTTGTTATCCGACCAACTGCAGTTTCATAGAATCATAGGAAACAAAAATCCTGTTGAAGGGCTGAATTTAAGCAAAGAATACCTTCAGCAGATAAAGGCCGGCAGGATATTAGAAGGAATGCCTAAAAAGTTTGTTCTGCTTTCTTACGGAAACCCCCCCAGTGTTTATAACCCGCCCAAATCCAAAACCACGTGGGTGTACTTGATGAACGAAGATTTGAAAACAAGGCATGTTGTTTTTAAAGACGATAAAGTTGTTTATGTCTTTGACTGTTGATTTGAATTTTTTAGTGTAACATCTCCCCTGAAACAAAGAATTACTATACAGTAAAATACTGCATTAAATCGTATAATTTTATTATACATTTAACAATAATGCTGTATTGCGGCGCGCTCGGAGATCGCGCCCTACCGTTTTGTTTCAGAAAAGATTAAACTTCGTCGTGCGAAGTTCAACGCTAATTATTATTTACTGCCGGCAGCGTTAGTGTGATACCCGGTCTAATATCAGAAGGGGATCTGAGCCGGTCTTTATTTGCCGACCAGATTAAGTTGTAATAACTGTATGAACCATACATTTTTTTAGAAATTTTATACAGGGTATCTCCCGGTTTCACAAGGTACTGCCTGGTAGAAAATGTTTTATCTTTTTCTGCTTTTCCATTTTCCGGTTTCAAGGAGGCAGTTTTTTTCTTTTTATCGGTTACTATTTTTTCTAATAAAGTTTTTTGATGTTTTATAATAAAATCCCGCATTAATTTATTTTGCCGCTTAAGTGTTGATACTTCCTTTTTCAGTTTTCTGTATTGTTTGGAATCAACTGACATAGTTTTAATGCCTGAATCAGGAGAGAACTCTTTCCCGAGTTTATTGTACAGTGAAGCTTCTGAACCAGCTATCCATTTTTTTATTATTTTTCTGTCAGAGGAATCGGGTTCTAATTTTAAATATTTTTTAAAATGGTAAATAGCCATAATATAATCTTTTTTTTCTAAATAGATTGTAGCTAAATTATAGTATGCCTTCGGAGATTCCGGAAAGAGTTTTAAGTATTTATTATAGAAAGTTATTGCTTCAGAGTAGTTTCCTTCAGAATAAAGATTTCCGGCTTTTATATAAAACGGGTTATGGATATTTTCCTGTTTTTTATAGCATGAACAAAGTATGAAGAATATAAATATGTTTAAAAATCGGAATAAATATTTTTTATTGTTAAGAAAGCTCATAGTTCTATAAGTTACAAAAATTAATTATTAAAATTTAATTATACACAAGTGTATGCGATTTTTTTTAATCAGGCGTAGTTCCGCAATAGCGTAAACGAAGACGGAATGGTTTTTGTCCTTCGTAACTGAACCTGGACATATACAAAAGCCGATTTATTTTTCGAAAATTAGTAAATAAAATATATTGTAATTATCCGTGATACAAGTAACCTTTTTGAAGAACCGTCTTTTGTATCTAATATTTTTCAGAAATATTAAAAGACATTCGGTAAAATAGAGACCCTTACTAAGTGAAAATTTCCAGATTATTGGAGTGTAAACGACAAGAATTATATATACACACGTTAACGATTTATTTTTCGAAAATCTCGAAAAATCAATTGTAATGTGTATAATTGCAAAAAGGTTTTCAAATGTAGGGGCATGTTTTCAGGCTGATCGCAAAAAATAAACTCTTATAAAAAATTAATATTAAACAGTTTCCATAATTTCAAGAGCTAACGAATCCCAGAATAAACGTCCCTTTTCTGTAGAATAAATTAAAAAGCAGTTGTTTTTACGAATAATGTATAAGAGATTATTCTTTTTCAGGTAATTTAGTTTATTTAACAGTTTTTGCCATTTTTTTTCATCCAAAGACAATTTCTTGTTCATATAATCAGAAGTCATTAACGCTGGTCCCGGGACTTTAATATTTACGGACCAGGGATGAGTCGTTCTAAGCCCCATTATGAATATTTCAATAAGCCTTTCATAAGCTGAAATAATATCTTCTTCCGGAGCTTTTCCTTTCAACCAAGGATACAAAACCGGATTAGTAAATCTAATCTCGTTATAATAGGAGGATGCAGTTGGCCCCAGTCCTAAATAATTACCGCCAAGCCAGGTATTCAGATTATGTTTACACTCATAACCGCATTTAGCATAATTCGATACTTCATATCTTTTCATACCTTTACAGTTTAAGAAATTTCCTGCCGTGTGCCACATTTCCGCTGCAAGAACTTCGAATTCCTTCTTATCACAGTTTAGTTTTTTATTAATTTCTGTTCCTTCTTCAAAAGTTAGTGAATATAGAGATATATGAGATAAAGGTAATTGCAGTACTCTTGTCAGATCTTTTTGGAAATCGGAAAGTGTTTGTCCGGGAATGCCGTATATAAGGTCTGCAGAAATATTTGTGAGGTTGTTTCTGCTAAGACTTTCAATAATATTGTCGATACAATCCGGATCTCCATTGCGGCCGAGAGTTGTCCTTAATGCGGGATTAAATGACTGGATACCCAGAGATATTCTATTTGAAAAGCTTGAAATCAGTTTGATTTTTTTTTCGGTCAGTGATGCGGGATTACTTTCAACTGATATTTCTGCTTTAGGGTCAATAACGAAATTTTCAGAAATAAGTAAAAACAGCTTTTCTAATTTTTCTGCAGTTAGAAGGGTGGGGGTTCCCCCGCCAAAATAAATACTTTGCAAATTTCCGCATAGGTGCTTTTTGCGGATGATTTCAATTTCGAGATGTTTCAAAAATAAATTTATTAAGCTCTCGGAATCAGTCGGGATGGAATAGAAAGCACAGTAATCGCACTTTTTGCTGCAAAAAGGGACGTGAATATATAAATGTTTGATGTCATTAATGTCTTTCATTATATTCCTTTCCCTGCAAATTATACCCAAAACGTTTTGGCTTATTTATCAAACACACAATACGGTATGACCTGTATCGAATGATAAGGTCGAAAAATAAAGTGTATATCCAGGTTCAGTTACGAAGGACAAAAAACCGTTCCTACTTCGTTTACGCTATTGCGGAACTACTCCGGATTAAAAGAAACCGCATACACTTGTGTATAATTTGAAGCTGCACGAAAAGAATTTTCGTTTAAACGCTTCTTCCCTGAAAAGGGAATTATTATATCAGATTAAACTTAAATTATTACAAAAAAAGCCGAATTTAAGAAGTTAAAATTCGGCTTCAAGTATGAAAATATTTATGTGTTTTATATTTCTTCGCCAACCTGCCAGCGGACAAAGCGTTTCACTTTTGTGTTAGGATTAGCTTTTGCTGTTGAAATTTTGTCATCTCTAACCCATGGCTGGTCATAAAGACAAACTTCTTTGTACCATTTGCCGAGTTTTCCCATTATAATTTTATCTATAATGTTTTCTGGTTTGCCTGTTAACTGCGCTTTATGAATTTCTTTTTCTTTTTCGATTATATTTTCCGGTATATCTTTTGAGCAGATGTACTGAGGATTGAAAGCAGCTATATGCATGCAAATATCTGTTGCAGGTGCTGAATCGCCATCAAAATCAATCATTACACCGATACGGCCGCCGCCGTGAATATAAGTGGCACAGTTTCCGTTCCAGCGGACTGCGCGGCGAATCTGCATATTTTCGCCTATTTTTGCTATCATTGAAACAAGGTTTTCTTTTTCAATTTCATTGATTTTTTCTGTAACGTCTCCGTCAGTATCCAGTGCCTCTATTTTATCAAGTATTTCATTGGCGTAAGCTTTGAATTTTTCATTCTTTGCCACAAAATCCGTTTCGCATAACAGTTCAACAATTGCGCCGCTGTTGTCGCCGATTTTAGTAGCCACCATTCCTTCATTAGCAGTTCTTCCAGATTTTTTCTGGGCTTTGGCAATACCGGATTTTCTCAAAATGTCTATAGCATCCTCAATGTTGCCGTCAGCTTCTTTCAAAGCTTTTTTACAATCCATCATTCCGCATCCGGTTTTTTCTCTTAATTCTTTAACTGTTTTAGCGTTAATTCCGGCCATAGGTTTTACTCCTTAATATGAATATTTTAAAATGTTTATAAAATTATTAATTGTGTTTTAAAAAAGAATTTCAGGGAGGTTGTATCAAATTTCTGTAATCAGAAAAAAACAGCTGGAGCGTACGCTCCAGGAATGTCGAAAGTCGTGATTAACTTGCTTTTTAAAGGTTGATTTTTACCCTTAAGCGTGACCACGATATTTGCATTGAACAAATATTTCGACAGAATTCAAGCCTTTTTTGATAGGGGCCCCTGAAAATTATTTAAACTGAGTCTTATTCTGAAGCTTTTTGTTCTTTTACAGGAGCTTTAGCTTCTTTTTCCGGTTCTTCTTTTCCGGCTTCAGTTTTTGTTTTAGGTGCTGCTTTTTGAGCCGTTTCCTTTTTTGCTACCGGTTTATCTTTGGTTTCTGTTTTCTGCACGCTTTTTTTAGCTGCCGGCTTTGGTTTTGCGGCATCTTTCTTTTCGACCTGTCTTTTTGCTTTCTTAGCTTCTTTTTCCTTTTTGGCTCTTTCTTTTTCTTCAGCGCGCTTTTTTGCTTTTTCAGCTTTTTCTTCTTCAGCTTTCTGTCTGTAGAGCTCTGCGGCAACCTGTACTGAATCGCCTATTACCTTTAAGAGTATTTTGATTGACCTAATTGCATCATCATTTCCGGGTATTGGATAGCTTACTTCTTCCGGGTCAGTATTGGTATCAATAATTGCTACGATCGGAATATTAAGTTTTTGAGCTTCTTTAACGGCAATATGTTCGTTGCAGGTGTCAACTACGACTATAGCTGCAGGCATTTTTTTCATCTGGGCAATTCCGTCGAGATTCTTGTGCAGTTTTACTGAATTTCTATTTAGCGAAGCCAGTTCTTTTTTTGGAAGAGTATCACCCTGATTTTCTATTTGTTTATCGATAGTACGCATTTTGTTGATGCTTTTACGGATAGTGGCGTGATTTGTCAATGTTCCGCCGAGCCAGCGTTCCGCCATATGAAACATGCCTGTTTTTTCAGCTTCCTCCTGTACAATTGCCTGTGCCTGGCGTTTGGTGCCTACAAAAAGGATATTGCCGCCTTCATAAACTGTTTTCTGAAGAAAGTTGCAGGCATCTGATAACTGTACCATTGTTTTTGTCAAATCAATAATGTGAATCCCGTTTCTTACTCCGTAGACGAAATCTTTCATCTTGGGATTCCACCGTTTCACCTGATGTCCAAAATGAACACCGCATTCCATTAAGTCCTGAACTGTAATTTTTTCTGCCATAAAATTTCCTTTTCTTTTTGCTGGCACCTTTACCGTCGGCTTAATTCTGTTTATGCCGAGGAAGGATTCTTAGGTTAAAGTGTTTTGCTCCTGCTGTACTCAAACAGCACCTGTTAGTTTTTTGTGAACCTGAAAAATATCTTTTCATGGTTAATTTATTCAAACGTTAAAGGTCTATAAAATAAAACAATTGTGTATAAAGTCAACTTAAAAACATTTAAATTACTCATTAAAATAAAAATATATTGAAAAACTCTGATAAAGAGCTTGACCAAAACGAATTTGAATGTAATTTAAAGCCCGTTCTAAAGAGCAAGCTTACTTACTTATGCGCCCATAGCTCAATTGGATAGAGCGTCTGGCTACGGACCAGAAGGTTTGGGGTTCGAATCCCTATGGGCGTGCCATTTATTATCTACTCCCTATCAACGATTTACAGTTAAATATACTATACATATTTATCTCTCATTTTTTTATCCGGGGCTACCTTGGGGCTACCAGCTATTATAGTTATTGGCGAAAACATAATAAAATACTTTTTGTATAATAAACAGTTCATTATATGTTCTGCAATTTTTAAAAGATTATTTGTTCTGGGCTACCTCTGGGGCTACCCGTTATAGCATTTTTTAATTGAAAAAACAGCTAAATTACCTTGTGTATAATAACCAGTTCATTACAAGTATCTGCAATTTTTAAAAGATTATTTATATAAATATCTTCTTTCAATTTTTCAGGAAGTATTTTATATACGGATTTTATCTTATTATACAATGCAATTAATTTTTCCTTAATAGTTTTTTCAGCTGAACGATTATTTACAAAATGCGAAGCAGAATCTATATAATTTAAAATATTATTTCTGAAATTTTCCATATGTTTGTATAATTCATTTTCAGGCAACGTAAATAAAATATTTAAATCGCTCAAACCGCCAGGTAAATATGATGCGATTTTATTTAATATTTGATTAGTTGGAGAAAATCCGGTCTTTACTTCTACAAATAAATACTGCAAATCTATCTTTTCTTCTCTGCTGAATCCTAAAAAGTCGATTAATTTCTCGAAAATCGTTCCATTTAATTGTTTTTTCCCAGATAAAACATCAGAAACAAAGGGTTGTGAAATATCAAGATAATTAGCTATATCGCTTTGTGTTATATTTGAGATTTTTGCCTGATTCTGTAGTCTTTTGGCAAGTAATATTTTTTTATCCATATCATTGATCCTTTTATGTGAATTTCAAATAAATAATTAACTCTTTAATTTATTATAGCATAAAATATAACTAATAGAAATAGAATATTGCAAAAAAATATAAAATATTATTTGAATAAATAAAAATAACTAAATAAAGTAATATATAGCCGATAGCAATAAAATAAAACAAAAACCAATAAATAGGGAGGTCTTTATGCAGTTTTGTGATAAGTGTAAAATTCCTTATGATCTAACTTGTCCAGTTTGTGAGGCAAAGCGTCAATTAAAACTAAAAGACAAATTAATAGAGAAAATTTTAAGGAATAATGAAGTCTTTACAGACAACCGTGTTCTCGATATTGAACAGGTTAGTAAGGCGATTCATAGAAAAATATCAACTATTTATCAGGATAGATGCAGATGTAATGATCTGAATTTGCCCTTCAAAAAGAACGGTAAAAAACTCACTATTTTACAGGCTGATTTAAAAAAGTGGGCAGTTGCCAGGGGAGAGAATCTTAATTTAGTTAATTTATAAATAAATCAACGGAAATATGAATAAAGAAAAATTGTAAAAGTTCAAAAGATTATAGGAGTCTGATTGTATGGCAACATACAGGATCAATAAAGACAAAGATAATCCCTATGTGATGATGAACAAGGAGTTTATTCAGAATCCTTATTTATCAATGCAGGCTAAAGGACTACTCGCATATTTTCTCTCTCTTCCCAATGACTGGGAAATCAGACGCACTGAATTAACCGGGCATTTCTCTAATGGTATTCGCTCAATTTCAAATGTAATCAATGAGCTTATAAAAGCCGGGTATATAACCAGAGTCCAGACGAGAAAAGAAAATAATTGTTTCGGAGAAGTCAGATACGATGTTTTTGAGATACCTCAACTGCCGGGAAAAGCCGCAGATACGTTTCCGCAACGCGGGTTTCCGTAACGCGCAAAAGGTGCTCCTACTAATAAATAAAGAAATAATAAATAACAACCAACCAATAATAACTAAATAAATGGAAGAGAGGTTTATGATGAATGCAGAAGTTTTAGAACAGGAATTATTGAAATATGGATATACCGGGAGATTGACAGATTTAATAAAATATGCAGGTTCATTAGAAGCCTTGGAGTGGTACTGGAAAAATATACTTTTTAAACTACTGGAAAAATCAGGAAATTTTTATGGTGGTGGTTTTATTCGGTTCAAAATAAAGGAAGAAGCTTATAAAAAATTTCAAAAACACTGTCATGCAGTTAAAGAGTTTGAGAAAGCCAGACAAAATGAAAAGCTGAGAAGACAGCATATCAAAAAACAGGATTCTGAATTTTTTAGCTCTCTCAATTCATGGTTTACAAATTATGAAAAACAGACTGATAGAGAACAACAGATTGATGATATTCAGAACTTTGTTGAATACTCTGGTTACTTCGATTATATGGACTACTCCAATAAAAATAAACTGCTATGTCTTGAGTCTCCTGTTTATATGAACAGCATTCATAGAAGACTTTTTTATGATTATCATAACTCTCTTAACGCCTATTAATCAAATGAACTCAATTTCGTTTTTTTATATAGACTATCGTCTTAGCTTTGCTAAGGGAATTAAGGTTTTTAAACAAAACTCCAACATTATTAAAACACTTATCAAACATTTATCCAACAGTGTTTTAGTTTTGTGGGACTATTGTGGGATTAATGTTTGATGTTTGTTGGATGTATACTACGAGGAAATAATTTATGGATAAGAAATACAATCCCAGTAAGTTACAACCTGTTGCAAAAGTAATATTAGAATTGAGAGGTAAAGACTGTAGCTATAGAAAAATAGCTGAATACTTAAGAACAAATTATGAAATTAATGTAGATCATTCATCAATTTTTGCGTTTGTTAAAGTACGGTCTAAAAAAAAACAGGTAATAGAAATGCTGGAAGAAAACATAGTAAATTCTTCTAAAGAAAATCTTCGCTCAAAAATCAGGCAAAATGATTTTAAAGAAAAAGGAGGCATAAAAAAATTAGAAGCTGTAGGCAAAGATTTTGACTGGGGAGAAAAGTTATTTACATATGATAGAAGTAAACCTATAACCTAAGGAGATTTTGATATGAGTAAGTTAGTAGTTTTTACGATGGGGGGAAAAGGAGGAGTTGGTAAAACTGCAATAATGACCTCTCTAGCAGAATATTATCAATCTAATAATATACCAATTGGAATGGTTGATTGTGATACAGAGAATGGTAAATCTGGTTGTTTAAATCATTTTTTCCCTGAAGCAAATAAAATAAATATTAGAGAGCCTGATGGTCTTGATATTTTTATTGATATAGCATCAGAAAATGACAAAGATGTCTTAATTGCTGATTTAGGAGCTGGATCAGGAGTAGATTTAATAAACTGGTTCAGGGTAATGTATCCAATATGTGTTGAGTATGGGATAGAATTTTTAGCAATTGGAAGCATAACTGCAAATCCTGGCTCTATTGACACTGTTTTTACCTGGACTGAATTCCTGCAAAAAAATGTAAAATACCTGATAGTTAAAAATCAGTTCCAAGGAGATACAACCTTATGGGATAACAGTCATTCTGCGGAAAAATTGAAAAAAATATTTACTCCAGACATAATAACAATGCCCACAAGAATTCCTAAATGGCAGACGGAACTTGAAAATCACGGCCTAACCTTATCAAGAGCTATGGAAAGCAAACTTCCAATGTTCTCAAAAATTTCAGCAAGATGCAGACTTCATATGTGGAGAAAACAAATTTTCTCTGAATTCGATAAGGTTAAAGACATTCTTATTCCAGCTAGTGCATAAAGGAATATACGCAATGAAAACATCCCTGGAACATATTATTGATTCATTAAAGCTTACAGATGAGCAAAAAGCAGAACTGTATGAGAATATAAGAAACTTTGATTTAGAAGATGACAATGATCCTTTATTAAGAATCTCACTGTTTCTTTCAATACTGGCAAAGTTTACTGAAGAAATTCCAGATAAGGTCGCCTACGAAAGGCAGCTTATTGAATTGTCTTTAAAGGAGTTCAAAGACTCATGCGATAAACTGATAGACCAGAATGATTCTTCATTAAAAGAGCATAAGCCTACGGCAGATGAATCAAATAATACAGTAAATACTCATAAGGTTAGCAAAACTAAAAGATATTCAAAATATTATTTTGCTGTAATCTTGCTGATAACTGTTCTAGGGATCGTTTTTAACTATTTTTACACGGCTAAACCAATTTTTGAGACTTACCAAAAAAGAAAAGAGTTCTTGAAAAAATGTTCCAGTTTACCTGAAGTTTTTAAGGTAAAGAATAAAAATGGCTGGTTCATTTCAATAGAAAAGAACTCTGTAACAAAACTGCAGAACGGTCAATATGCAGCAAAGCTAAAAGGTTATTACTAAGCACAAGAGCTTTTTAGACGGATAAAATTTCTGCAGTCTAAAGTCTGATAGTCTATAGTCAAATTTTATGGAGGATAGGAAAATATGTTATCAGGAAAAGCTTTCACCGGTGGTAGAGGATATGCTCAGAATCATTTGAAATCCAACGACTATTACGAGAAAGGAAAAACCGTTAATGGTTACTGGCTTGGTAAAGCCTGTCAATGTTTTGGAGTAACAGAAGGTGCAAAAGTAACGGATGAAGAATTTGAAGCACTGAGAAGTAATCATAATCCGATATCAGGAGAACAACTTACCCTAAGAAATAATACAACACGTGTTAAGACCCTGTCTATCGAAAATGAAATTATTACGGAAACAGTATCAAACAGGCGAAGTTTTTATGATTTTACCTTTTCTGCACCTAAAAGCTTTTCTGTTATGGCTGTTACTCTTGATGATAATAGGATAAGAGACTGGCATGATAAAGCTGTTAAGAAAGCAGTAAAAGAGTTAGAAGTTTATACAGCAAGACAGGATCATACTTTTTCTGATATTGAAAGAACAGGAGAGTTTTGTGCAGCTCACTTCAAACATGACGCTAACAGGTCTCTTGAGCCTCAGCTTCACGACCATGTAGTTATATTCAATGCTACGCCTTCCAAGAAAGGCAAAAACTATGCGATAGAGTTCAATGAATTTTATAAACGTTGTAAGTATATCACAGCAGTTTACAGGGATGAGCTGGCAAAACATGCAGCTGAAGGCGGATACAAAATTGAAATTGATGATCAGGGAGCACCGCAAATTTCAAATACAGAAGATATTGTTAAACACTTTTCAGGAAGAACCAGAATTATAGAAGAACATGTAAAAAATATTGAAGATGAAATTGGAACTGTTTTATCAAACTCACAAAAGAAACTCATTTCTTTTGCGACAAGAGGATTTGATGAAGAAAAGTTTGATAAGCTTTATGAGAAAAATAATTACGGGAAGAATTGGAGCAAGGAATCATACTTTAATGAGTATTTAAAGTTAGTAGGAATGTCCAGCAATTCAGGTTTGATAGAAGCAACAACACCGGATGTAATTGGAAATCAGAAGAAAAGTCTTTCAGAAGAACAATTACAAAGACTTGAGAATATTCTTACCATTTCTCAAAAATTGGAAATGGATATCCAAACTGGTAAAACTAAACTCAAATCACCAGCAGTTTTATTAGATTCTATGGAGTTTTCAAGAAAACATAACTTTGAGAGAAAGAGTGTTGTTCAGGATTATGAATATTATACTTCAGTATTAACACATTCATTAGGCCGAGGAACAGATATTGACCAAATGAAAAACTATCTTCAGTATCAGCTGGAGGATAACCAGCTTATTAAAATAAAAAATGAAATAGCAACAAAAGAACACCTGGAACAGGAGTTAAATATTATTGACTGGATAAAAGAAGGAGAAAATAAGTTTTCCAATATCAAAATTGGAGAGTTTATTCCTTCGGGTTTATTAAACAGAGAACAGCGAAATGCAGTAACTGAGCTTGTCCTATCAAAAGACCAGTTTAATGCTTTGATAGGACAAGCCGGTACAGGAAAAACTTTTACTGTCAGTGAAATTGTCAGGGCAAATATAGAAAGTGGATATAATGTTCTGCTCTGTGCACCCTCAAATGGAGCAAGAGATGTTCTTAAAGAAGATGGCAGAAAAATAAAAAAAGAATACAACCAGCCATTAACAGCAAAACCTTTTGAATCAGCAGTATCTTTGCAAAAGCTTCTTGTCGATGAAAAGCTTCAAAATTCTATGGGAAACAATTCTTTAATAGCTCTGGATGAGGCAGGTATGGCTTCATTGAAGCAAATGAATCATTTGGCGAAACTTGCAAGAGAAAAATCCTGGAGGATACTTCATGTAGGTGATATAAAGCAGCATATTTCAGTAGAAGCCGGTGACGGTTTTAGAATTGAACTTAAATATTCAAATATTAAAAGATGTCAGCTAAAAAGAATTCAAAGACAAAGTAAAACTGCTATGAAAGGTAAATACAGACAGATTGCGATTGATTTAGCTTTTGGTAGAATAGCTGAAGCCTTTAACAACCTTGATAAACTTGGAGCTATTATTGAAGTGAAAAATTACGATATGTATAAAGCTCTTGCCGATGAATACATAAAATATTATGAAAATAATAAATCGGTGGTAGTAGTCAATTCCACTCATAAAGAAAATTTCCTGGCATCAGAAGCTATCAGAGAAAGACTGAAAGAAAAAGGATTGATAACAAACGAACAGAGGATAAATATAAACATCCCTTTAAACTGGACAAATGCAGAAAAGCTTGAGTTACGGAATTATAAACCCGGAATGATTATCGAATCTGTAACTGGAAAAGATAAAGGTTCAAGCTGGACAGTTAAATCAATCGATTTATCAAAAGGATTGAAGTGTATATCCGGAAATAGTGAAGAAAGATTTATCAATAAGGATCAGTTGAATTCATTTGATGTCTGTACTTCCAAAGAAATTATGCTTGGTATTGGTGATAAAATCATGATTCGTACCGGTGAAAAAAATAGAACTGGTGAACTTGTTAACGGTGAAATCATACAAGTCAAAGGCTTTGATAAATCAGGAAACATCATCACTGAAAATGACAAACTTATTTCTTCTAAAAAATTTACTTATGGATACGCTTCAACTTCCCATAAAGCACAGGGAAAAACAACTGAAGCTGTTCTTATAGGATTTGACAGATTTTCCGTTAGATTTGCAGATCAGAAAACAGCTTATGTTGCAGGAACCAGAGGTGTTAATGAAATGAAAATATTCTGTGAAAATAAACTGGATTTATTAAAAATAGATACAAAAACAGGAGATAGAAAATCAGCATTGGAATTAATTGAAGAAGCTTCTATCAACGATAGAAAAATCAGCGAATTTCAAAAAGACCGACAGCAAACAGTAGACAGAATGCGTACACATATATCAAATATGAGAAAGATTGGAATTGTTTATGCCTTAGCAGAACTTTCTATTAAGCTAAAGTACAAGTTTAACAAAATCTTCAGTTCATCAAAAGAAAAATCAAAAACCGTTAATCTAAGCCAAAAACTAGAAAACCAGTATAAAAATACAAATCAGGAATCGTTTCATATTTCGTATTAATACTTCACCACTAATGAACGCAATAGACACTCATTTGTTATTAGTTTTATTAAAATTCAAATATTGCAAAATAACGGTAGAAATGTCGGAGAAAAAGTGATTGTTAGATTATAAAAATCTTTCAATCACATATTTCTTTGACTCTTCCTACTTCTCCAGTGGTCAATCTCACTTTTATTCCATGAGGATGAGTAGAAGATTTTGTCAGAATGTCTTTTACAATTCCCTCTGTTAATTTTCCGCTTCGCTGATCCTGCTTTAATACAATTTTAACTTCAAGGCCCGGCTTGATATTTATCCTATTTTTTCCATCCATAATGTTTTTAAACTCCAGTTTTATAGTTTTTTTTAATATACAGCTCAATTCGTTTAATTCGCCGTGCCGAGCCGTAATTAAAAATGAAGGCTGGATGATGAAAGTGATTAATTCAGGGCTTCGCCTATATCTCCAGCTGTTTTCAGGACATCATTTGTAATGCTTAGTCCGGCTTCAGTTAAATTCAAAGTTGTGTTTACACCGGTAATAAAATATGCCCAGCCCTGTGAAACCCAGCTTCCTCTATCTTCATGTGTAGCTACATCCTGTGTTATGCTTCCACCTAATGCTGCAATAACAGTTTTGGTTATTCCACCATTAGTTGATAAATCTTTACAGTAAATATTCGGGATTTTAGAAATGACAGGAGTCTTACTGTGGAAATAGGTCTTGAGAGTTATGTTTCTGATAAACAGTTCACCAATTTTATAGCTCTTTTTATTATCTGAAGCATTTCCTTTGTAATAAAAATAACTGGCCATATTACGTCTGATATCATTTAAATTGGAGCCGTTTATACTGTATATAGAATTAACGATTACACTGTTTGCAGAGATAGAGCTTATACATTTTTCTTTTTTAAAAAAACTTAATAAATCCAGGTTAACTTTCATGTCATTGATAGATAATGCTTCAGCTGAAGAATACTCGGCAGGAGAATAAATTTTCAAATATTTAAAACAGATATTACCTCTGAATAATTCCAGTAATGAAAAGTCTGATTTTACTGTAGTGCCGGTAATGTCAGACAAATAACTGTTTACAAAATATGATGGTAAGTAATTCAGTCCTAATATTAACAATCCTAAAATTAAGAAAGTTCTTCTGTAGAAAAATAATCTGGCGAGGCTTCCTAATAAGTTCCATTGGCTAAACATTTTGTGTCTCCTTGCTACGTTCTTGTGTCTTTGGCTAAATAATGTGACAATTTCTTATATTCGCTATAGAAAGCTATATGAGAATATAATATATTCTATTATATATGCAATAGGTAATTATATTATAATTTCAAAAAACTAAATGTGTTAATAAATAAACCCTTTGTAATGTTAAAATAAACCATTAAATTAAAAGCATATATGGTGATTGTTGGAGAAGCTTTTTGAATAAGCTTGCATTCGAATTTAATAGAGCATAAAAAATAAACCTGCATGTAAGGTATTAACGATGTTTTCTAAACCTGTTGAAGATCGGCTTTCTTATCTTGAACTTTGCCTTTACTGGAAAGGTAGCGTAAATCGTATCGATTTGCGAAGTAAATTTGAAATATCAGTTCCACAGGCAACACAGGACTTTAGGAACTACCTTAAACTCGCGCCGGGAAATATTATTTATGACAAGAATGAAAGAGCCTATATTCCTATTGAAAAGACTTTTGAATTTAAATTCAAAGAAAACAGGCCTGAAAACATTTTAAATATTCTTACTGGCAATAATAACGATAAGGATACCAGGAATAAGGTAAACGACTGCGTTTACAGCTTAAAGCCATACATAAAACAGTTTGATCCCGGTATTTTGACAAAAGTTACACGGGCTGTTTTGCAGGATAATAAATTTTTAAAAATAGAATATCAATCCCTTCAGTCCTCAGAACCTGAGATTAGAACGATTTATCCAACATCTTTTGGCTATTTCAAAGGCCGTTACCATATAAGAGCATTTTGTTTTACAAGAAATGATTATAGAGATTTTGTTTTAAGCAGAATAATTTCAGTTGAATACAAAGATAAAATTAATAAAAAAGTACCTGAGGACATTGAAGCTAATTCAACAGTTGCAGCAATAATAAAACCTCACAGCAAATTATCAGATACACAAAAAAAATGTATCGAACTGGAATATGGTATGAAAGACGGCTTTGCATGTATAACAGTAGAAAAGCATAAATTAATATATTTACTGGATGATCTTAATCTTGTTTATCCGGAGCTTGAGCCTCCTTACACAGCTCTGGAGCTGGTAAACAGAGAGGATATTTGCATCAATAAAAACAGATTTCTGAAAGGATTTTATACTAATGAGTCTTAAGAAGATAACAGTCCAAGTTACTGATAATGCATTGCACAAGTACGAAAATTGCAATGTCAATGAAGCATTATTACAGGTGGTATGGAATTCAATAGATGCAGATGCAGTTAGTATTAATGTTGACATTGAAAAAATTAACGACTCACAGAGTCTTGATAAAAAAAATCCAATAAAAATACCTTCTCAAATTGTTATTAGTGATGACGATGAAGGAATACCATATGATAAACTAGAAAAATATCTTTCTCAGCTTGAAGATTCTTGGAAAAGAAAATCTACAAGAAAAAATGGCAGGACATATCAGAGAAAAGAAAAACTGGAATAATTATAGCATTAGCAGAGTTTTCGAGAAAAATTAAGCATAAATTAGATATGTTTTTATGTTTGGATTATTTTAAATCAAGAACAGTCAATCTTAATAATATTTCTAAGGAAATAAATTATCATAAACAGCAAAAATTCTTTTCATATATTTTATTAATTAGATTTGGATTAGAAATGAGTTAATACTGTTTTTGCGTATTTTCTGTATAAAGTCAAATTCATAATTTTTCAAAAACATGCTAGTTTTACAGCGATGTTTATATTATAATTAGTGTTCTATGAGAAGGCGTTGCATAGGCTCCAGTGAGCATGAACGTTCTTAAAAAGTCTATGTATAAAATCAATCCGGCAGGTTAGTATTATGGAAAATTCCGAAATTTCGATTGCAGAAAAAACACATAAAATTAACAACCTAAATCAAATTATAATGCTTAACATTCCAATTATTAGATCTGCCTGGGATGATCTGGTTTTATTGTCAAATGAATATTCTGAAATGCTTGACGACTTTAAAATTGCGGGTATGCCTTTCGAAACAGCTAAAGGCGTTATATCTGGGCTTATAGAAGACATAGAAAACAGTTCATTAGATATAAAAAATACTGTCATGGAATTAAGAAATTCAGCATTAAAAGAAAAACTCAATTAGATATGAACGCATTAGGCATGGTGAAAAAATATGTCGGGAAAATTAAGATTTAATCCTTCAAAATCAATATTAATTATAGATGATGACAGTCAGATATTAAATAGCATTAAAATGTCCTTGTTATCTTCCGGATTTAATAATGTAAACTGCATTCAGGATCCGAGAGAAGTTTTTAGTACCGTTAATTTCAGTAATGTTTCTATAATTCTCCTTGACATGTTTATGCCGTATATAACAGGTGAAAAACTACTCGAGCAATTACAGGATAGGCATCCTGGAATTCCTGTTATCATGATAAGCGGAATGAATGATGTAAAATCAGCTGTAAAATGTATAAAAAAAGGACTCACTGATTATATTGTAAAACCAGTTGATGCAGACTCTCTGCTTGCAAGCATTAACAAAGCTCTTGAAGTATCTGAAATACGATTAGAAAATAGCAGCCTTAAAGAACAATTGCTCACGGCTTCTTCTACAAAAAATGAGGCTTTTTCCTCTATTATAACAAAGAATAATAAGATGAAATATATTTTTCGTTATTGTGAGGTTATAGCATGCAGTTCTCAGCCAACTCTTATAACCGGTGAAACTGGAACAGGAAAAGAACTTTTTGCAAATGCTCTTTATAAGCTTATCGGATGTGTAGGGGAATTTGTTCCTGCCAATGTAGCTGGGTTTGATGATAATTTATTTTCTGATACACTTTTTGGTCATAAAAAAGGAGCGTTTACCGGAGCTAGCGAATCACGGGGAGGTTTAGTAGCAAAGGCTCAGAACGGAGTACTTTTTCTAGATGAAATTGGTGATTTAAGTATTACTTCACAGGTGAAACTTCTTCGCTTATTGCAGGAAAGAGAATATTCTCCTCTCGGAACAGATTTAACAAAAAAGTCAAATGCAAAAATAATACTTGCAACTCACAAAAACTTAAAAGAACTGATTAAACAGGATAAATTCCGCAGAGACCTTTACTATCGCTTATCCATGCATCAGTTTCATCTTCCTCCATTGAGAGATCGTCTTGATGATATTCCTCTACTGCTAAATGAATTTCTCGAACAGGCTTCAAAGGATTTAAATAGAAAACCACCTACTTATCATCCAGAATTGATAAAATTATTATGTTCCTATTCCTTTCCAGGAAATATCAGAGAATTTCAAGCTATGGTATATGAAGCAGTAAGTAAACATAAATCTCATATGTTATCTGCAACGGCTTTTAGGGAACACATAGGAGATAATACTGAAAACCATTTACAAAATCAGCAGACAAATAATAACTGGATTTCACAACTGCAAACACTACCTTCATTAAAAGGTGTTTCTGATATTATTGTAGATGAAGCATTACGACGTTCGAATGGGAATCAGCGGATTGCATCGCGTATGCTTGGGATAACTCCGCAGGCGTTAAGTAAAAGACTTAAGGGAAGAAAAAGTGATCAATGAGAACTGATGACTGATTTCTCAGAGATAAATTATGAATGATAGGAAAATTTTAGTAGTTGATGATAGCCCTTCACAAACATTAAGGCTTAAGTCTATACTTGAGGGAAAGGGATTTTCTGTTGTTACAGCTAAAGACAGCTTAGACGCAATGAACTACCTTGACGGTGAGAATACTCTGCCAGATTTGATGCTCGGCGACATAATCATGCCAAATATGGACGGAACTGAATTATGTGCAAAAATTAAAAAAACTTATAAGAATGTACCTGTTATAGTTTTTACAGCTCATGACGGCGGAGAAAATCTGCAAAAAGCTTTTAATGCTGGCGCTGTGGATTTTCTGAGGATACCATTTTCAGATGAAGAATTGCTTCTTAGGATTAATAATGTTTTGAGAATGCAGAATATGATTGAGGAACAAGTAAAAGCTAAGCAGGTAATAGATGAGAGCGAAAAACAATATGCTGCTCTTATCCGGACAATACCTGACATAATATACAAGGTTGATGCTAGAGGAATTTTTACTTTTGTCAGCGAAGCCGTAAATCAATTAGGTTATAGCCCTGATGAACTTATTGGAAAACACTTTCAGGAATTTATACATCCAGATGATTTTGAAACAGTGGATCGCTGTAGTGTTCTGGAAGACTATACAGGAAAAATAACAGGTGATGAAGGATCGCCAAAGTTATTTAATGAGAGAAGAACTGCGGAAAGGGCGACTAGAGACCTTGAACTGAGATTGGCAGTAAAATTACAGGATGGGGGTTTAAAAGAATATCGGTATTTTAAAATTGATTTTTCTGCCGGGCTGTGGAACAAGTCTGTTAAAGAAGAAAATAAAAAATATCTTGGAAGTGTTGGAATTGCCAGAGATGCTAGCAGACAAAAACAGACAGAAAATGATCTTGCAAACAAAACAGAGTCCCTGAAAGAACGCATCAAAGAACTTAATTGTCTTTATGAAATTTCTAAATTAACAGAAAAAGAAGGAATTACACTTCAAGAAATTTGTCAGAGAATTGTCGATATAATACCTTCAGCCTGGCAATATCCGGAAATAACCTGTGCAAAGCTGACCATTGACAATGAAGAATATATTTCAACTAATTTTTTTGAATCACGGTGGAAGCTGGAATCCAACATTACTGTCAATCATAAGAAATGCGGAAAACTTCAGGTTTTTTATGTTGAACAGAAACCGGAAGTTGATGAAGGCCCTTTCATAAAAGAAGAAAGAGATTTGCTAAATGCCATATCTGAGCATTTTGGAAAAATTATCGTTCATATAAGAACAGAAAAAAAACTACAAATAAGCGAAAAACGGTTTAAAGACATTTCTTATTCTACTGGGGGCTGGCTTTGGGAAGTTGATGAAAAAGGCGTCTATAGATATTGTTCTGAAAACGTCTTACAGGTGCTTGGCTATCGTTACGATGAGATGCTATGTAAAACGCCTTTTGACTTTATGTCTCGTGAAGAAGCAGGAAAAATAGGATCTTTGTTTGCTGATATTATAAGACAGAAGAAGCCTATTGTAGATTTAGAAAACTGGAATATTACTAAGGATGGGAAAGCAATATGTTTTCTCTCTAATGGCATTCCAATATTTGATAATAAAGGAAATTTAATTGGATATAGGGGGGTTGACAAGGATATCACTGAACTCAAAAAAAATGAAGAACAAATCAAACTATTATCTGCTGCAGTAAGTACATCACTAAATGCAATAGCTATAAATGACCTTGACGGCAAATTTAACTATGTCAACCCGGCTTTTGAAAGAATGTTCGGATATGCATATAAAGAATTGAGCAAAATGACGATACCACAGCTTATCCCGGTAGATTCAATAGAAAAATTAACAAATGAAATAATGCCAGCAATTGAAAAGGGTATTGGATGGATTGGAGAATTTCGAGGTTTGAAGAAAAATGGAATAGATTTCCCTATTTCAATGACTGCTGTTCTTGTAAAAGATATATTCGGCAAACCAATCGCAACAATTGGAACTTTTTTAGATATTACTGAGTCCAATAAGGAGAAAAAGGCATTGCAGGAGAGCGAGGAGAGATATCGCAGTGTTGTTCAATACATGCATGATGCGCTCATCATTGATGATATCGAAGGTAACGTAATCTTTGCCAATGATCGATTCCTTAATCTGTTCGGTTTCAGCCGTGAGGAACTCCACTTGCTTAAGCTGGATGATTATATCGCTCCAGAATACCTTCCCTTGTTACGGGAATATCATCACGCTTGTATTCGGGGTAAAAAGGTGCCGACGCAGTTTGAATATCAGGGATTGCGGCGTGACAAACAGCGTTTGTGGTTAGAGGTGAATGTCGCTGCAATCACCGATCAGCAAGGCCGGGTGATTAATACTCAATCCACTATTCGTGACATCTCCCAGCGTAAGCAGGCAGAGGAAGAGCTGAAAAAATCATTGGATTATATAGAGAATATTTTTAAATCAGTGCTTGATATGTTAATTGTTATAACTCTGGATGCAACAATTAATACTGTCAATCCAGCAGTATATAATATTTTAGGCTATAAAAAAGATGAATTAATTGGAAGGCCGATTTCTGATATTTTTGAAGAAGGGAAAAAAGAAGAGGGAAAGAACTTTTGCTGTATCGGGCTAGAAGAACTGATTAAAACAGGTTCAATTAAAAATTGTGAACATAATTATTTATCAAAATCCGGAGAAAAAGTCCCTGTCAATTGTTCTGTATTCGTTATGAAGAACGCAAAGGGTGAAAACATAGGTATTGTTATAGTTGCCCAGGATATGCGTATGATAAAGAAAATGGAAAAAATCATTAATGACAGAGAAGTGACATTGAGAAATATGTACGACTCTAAGTTGATGGGATTTTTGCTATGGGATGCTGATAGTGAAATTATCGATAGTAATGATACTTTCTTAAAAATGCTAGGTTACTCTAAAGAAGAGTTTTTTTCAGAAGCCAAATTTTGGCAGGACATAGTGCCCGCAGAATATGTCCAGCGGGATATTAAAATTTTATCAGAATTGGCAGCTGAGAAAGATGTTCTGCCTTTTGAGGAAGAATATATTTGTAAAGACGGGCATCGAATTTCGGCATTGGTCGGTGCAACAGTTTTACCGGATCCTGGCATTGGCGGAGCTGCTTTTGTACTGGATATTACTGAACGCAAAAAACTGAAAGAACAACTTCGGCAGTCAGAAAAAATGGATGCGGTAGGGCAATTATCGGGTGGAATTGCACATGATTTCAACAACATACTTGCTGTTATTCTCGCAAATACCGAGGCTTCTTTGAAAAATATTTCAAAGGGGAAATCTCAAGTTAGGGACAGTTTAAAAGAAATCCTATCAGCTAGCCTTCATGCGAAGAATGTTGTAAAACAACTTCTACTTTTCGCCCGTAAAACTGAAATAAAAAAAATGCCGCTAAAAATTAATGTAGCAGTTAGAGATGCCCTAAAACTTATTAAAACTTCCATACCTTCAACTATCACTCTAAAAACATATATTGCAGGAAATACAGGATTCGTTTATGCGGATCCAACCCAAATTAGTCAGTTGATGATTAACATTTGCACTAACGCAGTACATGCAATGGAAGAAAAAGGAGGTATTATTAAAATATCTCTGGTTGATGTTACTCTTGATGAAGAATCTGCATTTCAATATAGCGGTTTAAAACCGGGGAAATATGTTCATTTAACTGTAACCGATACTGGACATGGAATAAATTCAGAGGATAAACAACAGTTATTTGAACCATATTTTACAACAAAACCTATTGATAAAGGTACTGGTTTGGGGTTGGCGGTAACACATGGAATTGTCAAAGATTTAGGAGGTGATATTTTTGTAGAAAGCCTGCCTGGACAGGGCGCTAGTTTCAATATTTTGTTTCCTTATACTGAGAAAAAGCTTGTTTATCAGAAGAAAAAAGAAATTATCAAAAAAGTGAAACCTCTGAAGGATTTTAAAATTCTTTTAATAGATGACGAAGAAGCTGTACTGAAAAGCCTGCAATTGATTCTCCAAATACGCGGATTTGAGATTGAGGGAAGTACTAACCCACAGGAAGCTTTGGAGCTGCTGCGTGCCAATCCAAAGCATTTTAATTTGATTATAACTGATATGACTATGCCAGTGATGACTGGGGACAAATTGGCAATTGAAGCTCTTAAAATACGGCACGATATTCCTATAGTCCTCTGCACAGGTTTTAATGAGAAAATAGATGAAGAAAAAGTAAAAAGCATTGGCATCACTAAATATATTGAAAAACCTTTTACAGAAGAAGAAATCTTTCAGGTAATAAAGGAGGCTTTGGAGAAGAACTAAATACTTATTATTCGTTCTTATTTTGTTCTATCGAGTTCCAAAGGATAAGAAATCATAAATTATAGAACCCCATCAACTTTGGTTGATATATCCAAAACAGTTTATTATTTTTATGTGGTGTTCTTTTTCTCATGAACATCTGCAACAAAAACAATATATAGTATTTGGGCGCTTAGATATCAACTGTATATTGAATGAATGGCAGATGTTTAGGGTTACCTCTACTGTTTTTTTCGAATATTGACAACTTAAGTTGATATAGTTGACAATATAAGTCCATCTTCATTTTAGCCTACATCTCATTGACAATAAGTATATTATGGTTTATTTGCTATTTCGGCATGAATTCTGCTTAACTAAGTAACCATGCACGTTAAACGGATTTGACCCAATTAATTCGGTTGTTAGATTCAGATTAGTTCTGAGTTGCCGTTTTAATAGGAGGGGGATCCAGAAAGCAAGGAGTCATATCATGGCTGTAGAAAAAACAATCGGTAGTTCCAGCCTCGTGGAAGTTGTAGACAGGATTCTTGACAAAGGTATTGTTGTTGACGCATGGGCACGTGTATCTTTGGTAGGAATTGAACTCCTAGCGATTGAAGCTCGCGTAGTTGTAGCTTCAGTAGAAACATATCTGAAATATGCGGAAGCTATCGGCTTAACAGCTACAGCAGCATAAAATCAGAGATTTGAGAGTTCTTGCCGTATTGTCCTTGGTTATTGAAAGAGATAATGGAGCACAATCCGCCGAGAATTCTATTTTTGTGTCCAAGTTTGAAGCTGGATATATATGCGGAAAATCAGACGGGATGGAATAATAAATTAAAATTACTTGAATAGAGCATAAAAAAATTATGAATTCTGTCAACAAAAAAAAAGCATTGCGGACTAATAAACCAATCACCGCAAAAAATGAACCTGATAAAAGTAATGACAGACCTGCGGATAGAGGGAATAAGATGGAAAATCAGGCTGCTGAAAACATGAAAAATATTGCGGAGGAAGTACTTCGATTCTATGAATCGAGTATTGATAAAGTCAGTACCATGGTTAACAGCACAAACCGTATACTTAATGAATTCAGAGTAGAACGAAATACTGCCAATAGTACTCTGAAAGATTCACTCGCGAAAGAAAAATCTGTAAGAAAAAAAGACTTTGATAATATATTAGATGAAATGATTCCTTTTCATGATGAAAAAGAGGAACAGATTAAAACTACCTTAAATGACTTCCTGAATGAACAGAAAAAGGCTGCAGAAACGATTAAGAGAAAACTGTCGTCTAATGAAAAAATTAGATTTGATGAATTCAGAGAAATGCTCAGTGAAATTCAGGGAGATAGGGAAAACAGGGAAAGTGAAGTCAGGGAAATGCTTCAGGAATTTCAGATGGAATACAAAAAAATGGGTGAAGCTCTGCAGAATTTCTTAAAGATGGATAAATCAGTGCGTATAAGAGATGTGCGCGATATGATGAGAGATTTCAAAAAAGAAAGAGTGAAGAGAAAAACCGAGGCAAGAGAAAGAGCAGTAGAATGGCAGGAAACAGCCCAAAGGCTGGCCAGAGAAAGAGCTGAGAGAATAAGGAAAAAAATAGAAGTTTAGAAGCTTTTATTAATAAATCAGAAAATAAAAATTTATCTGTTTAAATATTTCTAAAATTAAATAAAAGGAGTCGGCAAAATGAAAGTTAGCACAGGGCTGGGAGGGATTGCTGAAAGTATTTTGGCATCTTACGAAAACAGAGTGAAAGACATTGATAATATTGTTAAAGAAACAAAGCAAATGGCAAAAGATACCGGCGAGATGAGAAAAAAGTTCAGAAAAGAACATAAGGATATGAAAAATGAACAGAAAAAAGACTTTAACCAGTTTCGCAAAAATATGGCTAAAAATGAAAATGTCAGACTTTCAGATTTCAATGAAATGATTGGAGGAATTAAGGCTTCAATTACAGATAGCGCTGCTGATATTCGTTCAATTCTTGATAATGCAAAAAAAGACTTGAATAAAGCTGAGAAAGATCGTCTGGCTGACTTCAGTGATTTTATAACAGGAATGCAGAAAGACATTGCAGATGCAGGTGCGGATGTTCATTCCATGCTGAAAAATGTAAAATCTAATTTAAGCAGGGACGAAAAAAACCGTCTCTCTGAGTTCAGTGATTTTATAACAGGCATGCAGAAAGACATTGCAGATGCAGGTGCGGATGTTCATTCCATGCTGAAAAATGTAAAATCTAATTTAAGCAGGGACGAAAAAAACCGTCTCTCTGAGTTCAGTGATTTTATAACAGGCATGCAGAAAG
>JAIPJT010000060.1 GCA_021733985.1 Victivallales bacterium
CGGACTTCCAACTACAACCGGTGTGGAAATTGACGGAATTCCGATAACAAAGGGTGACTACAGCGGCCCTTCCGGACACGGCCTTGTGCTGCGGGATGCAACTGTTGATAACGCTGTACTTGAATGTGCCAGAGGCGCTATCCTAAGACGTGGTCTTTCTTTTAACAAATGTGACGTAGGTATATTCCTAAACGTCGGCGAGGACCATATAGGCAATGATTTAGTTGAATCAATTGATGATCTGGGAATGATAAAATCGATTGTCGTTGAGGTAGTAAAAGACAACGGTACTTCTGTTCTTAACGCTGAAAATGAACATGTGATGTCGCACCTGCACAGGGCAAGGGGTAACCAGATACTTTTTTCACTCAACCCGGAAAACTCATACATAACAGAGCATTTAAAAAATGGAAAAACTGTAGTTACTGTTATCAACGGAAATATAGTAGTAAAAAATAATGAAAGAGAAAAAATTATCTGTCCGGTACAGGAAGTGCCTATAACTTTCGGCGGAACAGCTGATTTCAATATAGCCAACACTTTAGCTGCTGTAGCCGCACTATACGGTTTAGGTTATAAAAAAGAGCAGATACATAGTGGAATTACTACTTTCCATCCTTCATCTAAACAGAATCCGGGACGTATGAATATGTTTGTGTTCAATGGAGCTAAAGTAATTCTCGATTACGGACACAACAGGCATGCAATCGAAGCACTGGCAGGTATGATAAACAAAATGACCAATAAGCGTAAAATGGTTGTATGCTTTGGCACAGGAAGCAGAACCGATGAAGCACTGCTGGAACTTGGCGATACCGTGGCCGGAATATATGACTATATTATTATTGCAGATCCTGACCCGAGACGCAGAAACCCCGGCGAAACAGCTGATATTGTGGAAAAAGGAATTCTCGACAAAGGCTTTGATGTGAATAATATCAAAAAGATAAATAACTTTGATGAAGCCGTTGGGCATGCTCTCGATACAGTGAAAAGAGATGAACTTCTGGTTCTTCAGGTGGATGAAGATGTTCAGCCGCTTATAAACCAGATGCTGGAGCGTAAAAAAGGAGAATTTTTCTCATTTTCAGGTATATAGAAAAAATAATTAATTATTAATGGTTAATTATTTTTTTTTAAATTGGAGGTAAACTATCTGTGACAGCCAAAAAATTAGGTAATGGTACTATAATAGCAATAGGCGGTAATGAAGATAAAAGAAACAGTCTTGATGTGCTGCGCCGCACAGTTGAAGAATCAAAAGGACGTGACACTTACGTAGAATTAGTGACAACCGCAAGCCGTGTACCGAGAGAACTGGAAAGAACATATGAGAACGTTTTTAAGAGAATAGGGGTTTATAGATTCGATGCTTTTAATATTAACTCTGGATATGACGCGGATGATAAGTGCTATTCAGACCGACTGAAAGAAGCAGACCTTGTCTTTTTTACCGGCGGTGACCAGTGGAGACTGACTAGTATTCTGAAAAATTCTCTCTTTATGGATACTTTGAAAGACTGTTACTATGACGGTTCCATCACTGTTGCAGGGACAAGCGCAGGCGCTGCAGCTATGTCAGATACTATGATTTACGGTGGAAAAAGTAAATACGGACTCATAAAAGATAATATAAGTATCGGTACGGGTTTTAATCTTGTTCATAATATAGCCTTCGATACACATTTTGTAGGAAGAGGAAGAATGCTCCGACTGTTCCAGGTCGTAGCTACTAATCCAGATAACCTCGGCATCGGCTTAAGTGAGGACACGGCAATTGTTATGCATGATGAATATCTATTTGAAGTGATAGGAAACGGTTCCGTAATAATTGTAGACGGTTCTTTTTTAAAAGATACAAATATCTCTAAAGTAAATAAAGGAGAAATTTTTTATGTAGAAAATTTTCATGTACATTCGCTGACCGCCGGTTTTAAGTATGATTTAAAGGAAAGAAAAGTTATATATCCGTGATTATCATTTTTCCAGTGGAACATTTTCCTTTCTTTTGAACCCATATTATGCATAATTCGGGTTGAAATTAAATTCAGAATAAATCCAGATTTAACTCATTAATTCTGTTTTTAATTCATCTGATATGTTCTGGTGTTTAATAATAGAATTTTTATCTATCCTGTTTTTAAATTCTCTTATAAACGCTTCTGAAAGCTTTTGATGGTAACTGATATCCTTCCAATCTACAAACTCGGCAAATTCACGAATAAAATCTTCTGAAAGTGCCTGTGAGCAGCTAATCGCATACCAGAATACTTTATCCTTGAATTCTCTTATGAAATTTTCAGAAAGCTTCTGGTTATAACTTATTTCGCGCCAGTCAACTTTGTCCTGGAATTCTCTTATAAAATCTTCAGTAAGGTTTTTCTGCCTGCTTATACAGTCCCAGCATTCCCTGTCAAATCTATTTAAAATATCTACAAAACTGTTCGCTTTTTTCCCGAAATTCATAGTTTCTTTTCCTTTATATATAATATTCTTATTTACAGAAAATTTATTGAAGATATGTTAAATATATGCTATTATTTTTAAGGCTTGTTTAGTTTAACATATCACGGAATTCAGTGTTACTCTTAAGAGCGGCCGCCCGGACATGCTGAGACGGATAAGGCGCTCCTTTGTCTTTCTTGTCCGGACAGGGCAATATTTACGATTTTATGCGATTCCAGCATAGCAAGGACTGATATTTAATATATTTGAAAGCAGTTAACTTTTCAACTGCTAAACATATCCAACTGTTAAAGTAACCTTTTATTATTATATAACTTATGGAGGACCGATATGACGGAACAACTTACTGTGCCGAACACCGATGACTTTAATAAATTTCTTGATAAGCCTGAAATCAGTTCATGGAATGATATTTCTTCAATGCTTGATAAAGTTAAAACAATATCAAGACAAAACCGCTCTGAATTTACCGGCACATCTCTGGAAACGTTAAAATCAGGAATTTCGTTCATAACATTTGACTACGGGATTGACGGAGTGTCGATAGAAATAGAAAAATATGCTTTATGCCTGGAAAAGTTATTTAAAGATAAGCTGGATCTTAATATACCCCTGCATTTTATTGGCGGCGATTTCCATGATAAAGCTGATACAGTGTTAAAGCCCCGCTGGAATAGATTCAGGATACCTGATATGAACGGATGGTCCAAATGGTCAGGCGGTAAATGGTTTGCCAAACTGTTTTATGAAAATATGCCTGAAGGTTCAGAAATATCAAAAACTATGTCAAAAGAGATTTGGAAACAGGCTGTCTGCTTTGCAAGGCAGCTTTCAGACTACCTGCAGAAAAACGGAATAAAACTCCTTATCCCGGTAAATATATGTTCTAATCCAGGAAATCCGGCAATTGCACTTGCTATTGTTCTCGTAACTGAATTTTTTGATATAAGAGTTATTGCTTCTAACCATGATTATTACTGGGAAGGCGGAAAACCCGAGCGCCCCGCAGGAGAAGAAAAAGGCCCCAGAGACCATTTCTTCAAAAACTGCAGGAACAAAGAGTTTTTCAGTCTTTTCGAAAGGCTTTATCCATGGAATGGAGATAAATGGATTCAGGTAAACATTAATGAGCCTCAAACAGAATGTCTGATTAATAAATACGGTTTTGAAAAAAACAAAGTTTTTGAGATCGGTTCATGTATCAGTAATGAATTTCTGAAAGAATACAGCAAAGAGGAAATTTATACAGCAAGGAAAAAAATGAATTACATTTTATCCGGAGGCTCCGATACTATAACTCCTCTGCCTGTAAATAAACATATAAACGGTTTAGAAACCTGGATGAAAAATCAGAAACCGATTGTGTGCAGCTTTCAAAATGTAAAACCGCTTGATCTGACTAATCCCGATTTGATGTACTGTTTACAGCCGACAAGGATAGTAGGCCGGAAACGAATTTATAAAGACCTGAAACTGCTCGAATCTATGCTGAAAACAGAAAAGTTAAATAAGATTTTTACAGAAAACAGTAAAGCTCAGCTGATACTCCACATAACCGGACCGGTTCCGATAGAGCATCAGGCAGACCTCGAAGAGGTCCTTAATGCATATATTGATTTATGCAATTCTGTTTCCCCGAACATTTCAGAAAGAGTTTTTATTGCTTTTTCCGTCGGGACAGAAGACCACCCTGCATTAAAAAAAGCCTGCCTGAATAAACTCTGCATTGAAGAAATCTACAGACTCGCAGATATTATACTGTTTCCAAGTGAGACAGAAGGACGCGGACTTCCGATAATTGAATCAGGTGCATCCGGTGTGCCTATTATTTGCAGCAGATATTATCCCGTTAAAGTTTTTGACGGAGTTGTAGGAAAAGATTTACCTGAAAAAGACCAGATTAAATATGTACTTTTCCCTGAACAAGACAAATATTCTGAAGAAATGCTTGATGAAACTGTTTCTCTGCTTGTAGATAAAGAATACAGGGAAAAATATGCCGATCATAATAGAAAGGCTGTCAGTAGAAGATACGGCATTGATATGCTTGTAAACAAATTTAATGAATTTATTAAAATTTTAAATTGAAAGACGGAGGTACATTATGCAAATCTGTTTTATAGAGGACACACATTTAAGAGGAGGAACTCAAATCTGGGTGACTGAAGCTGCGAAAGTATTTATCGATCATGGAGAACAGGTTAATGTTATTGCACCTGAAAAGAGCTATGTAGCAGAAAAATGTAAAAGTTTAGGTGCAAAGGCCTATACTTACGACTGGGAAGATATTACTGAAAACGGGGAAAAATATAAACAGCACTGGATAGACGGCCTGAAAAATTCCGATGTAGCAGTATGCACTGTTCATCCTCCCAGAAACAATTTTCACTGTTCGATCTATGCAGCAGAATGTATAAAAGAAGCTAATCTGAATACGGTATTGGTTCCTAAAACAGGAACAATTGTACCGGAATACTTAAGGGAATTCTACTGTCCCGATCCGAATATCAATTTATGTGTAATTTCTATCACTGATTTTACCAGAAGATATTTAGTAGATCACTACAGAATACCTGAAGAAATGGTAAAACTTATATATCAGGGTACTGAAGTTGACCGTTTCACTTCTTCCGAAGAAACAAAAAAGGAGGCGGCCGAAAGATACCCGCTGCCCGATAATGCAGGGCCCGTTCTAGGTTCTGTCGGCTCTTTTGAAGAAAGAAAAGGACAGATAATACTGCTTAAAGCTGTTAAAGAACTTGCAGAAACAACCTTACCGAATGTACACGCAATGCTTGTTGGAGAAGGTCCTGATGAAGAAATGCTGAAAGCTAAAACCAAAGAGTTCGGCATTGAAAAAAATGTTTCATTCTTTCCATTTACCAGTGAACCGAATTATATTTTCGAAAGACTCGATGCGCTTACACTTCCAAGTCTGTACAAAGAAGGGCTGCCTAATGTTCTGTTAGAAGCAATGTCGATGAGTGTACCCTGTATATCTACAGATATTGCCGGCATCCCTGAAATTATTTATCCCGAAGAAAACGGTTACCTCATCAAGCCCGGAAGTGTTAACGATTTGAAAGATGCAATCGAAAAACTCTGGAAAAATAAAGATAACTGTAAATTGATGGGAAGAAAGGCGAGAACACTTATGGAGGAGAAATTTGATAAAAAACAGCAGTTCATGGAATTTTTAAATTTTTTCAAAGAATTAAAACAAACCTATTAAAAGAAAACTGATGACAATTATGAAATTTTCAAAAATAAATAAATGCGCATTCTCTGCGGTTTTAGGTTTACTGCTGCTGTTTATTTCGGGATGTGAAACACTCGATATGGATTTTGGAATGTCCGGTGATATTCCAAAATGGACTGTATCGATAAATGAAATTGTAAAATATCCAAGGGGTACTCTGGGAGAAAAAAAGGTCCAGTCCTTCGATGGTAGGCCGATATGGGTTAGAAAACATTATGAATTCTGTTCAAAATCAATAAAAAGTATTGAAGCAATACCATCTGAGGAAAAAGAGGGATTCTATAAATTACGATTGAAACTGGACCGGCACGGTGCACTCGTTGCTATGAGATTATGCAACGACCCGGCGCATGACCCGTGGGCACTGCTTATAAACGGGGTCTTTTACCGTACAGTTGATTTTGCAGATGCCCCCCTTAACAACGACCATACAGAAATCGAACTCCCCGGCCCTTTTGGAAGTACTGTTGCAAATAACCTGGAAAAATATTCAAAAGAAAATTACGAATATTATCACAGGAATGATTAACCTGACAGGTTAATCAATGACATTGAATTAAGGCAAAATCATTGATTCTGCTCCGTTTGCGGAACCATCAGTCTTCGCTGGAAGCTACGCCTATACACAGACGAAATGCTTCCCCGCCACGTATTCTGTATTTTGTGTAGGGAAACAATCCTCTGATTCCGAAAGCATAATTTGGGTTTAAGCAGATGGACAGTTTTTCCTTATACATTCAAGAAGGCTCATAATTTGTTTTGAAGTTATACTGTAATATACAGACCGGCCTTCTCTTCGGTTTTTTAAAAGCCCGTGATTCTTCAGCAAACGTAAATGTTCACATGCCTGATTATGCGGTATTCCGCATACTTCAGCAATTTCTCCTACGGTATATCTGTATTTTGAAAGCAGCTCAACTATACGAATCCTTACAGGATGAGCCATTAATTTCAAACATTCTGCCGCCATTTCTAAATAACTGAAATCCATTAAACCTTTATCTTTTTCACCTTTCATTGGATATTCTCCGAAAAACCTATTTTTTCATTGATTATAAATTTGAAACCTATTTTTTTTATGATATATGTATCATTATATCGTTATATTACGATATTACAAATTTTAAACAGTTATAATGTTTAAAAACAAAAGAAAGGTAATATAAAAATGAAATTATTGATTGTAGGCGGAGTTGCCGGAGGGGCAAGTGCAGCAGCCAGGGCGCGTCGTCTGGATGAAAATGCAGAGATTATACTTTTTGAAAGAGGAGAATATATTTCATTTGCGAACTGCGGCCTTCCCTACCATATAGGGAAAGAAATTTCAGACCGTGAAAGTCTTTTAGTAATGACTCCGGAAAAGTTCAACGGGCGCGCTGATATTGATATCAGGATTAAGAATGAGATAACCGGTATTAATCCGAAAGAGAAGACAGTTTCTGTAAGGAATATTGAAAAAGATAACAATTATACTGAAAGCTATGACAAGCTGATTTTATCACCCGGTTCTTCCCCATTGGTTCCACCTGTTCCCGGAGCAGGTGATCCAGACATTAATGTACTCTGGACAATTCCCGACATGGACAGAATAATGAAGAAAGTGGACAGCGGAATAAAACACGCAGTTGTAGTTGGCGGCGGATTTATCGGCATAGAAGTCATTGAAAATCTAAGAAAAAGAGGTGTTGATACAGCCTTAGTAGAAATGCTTCCTCAGGTTTTTCCTGTATTAGACAGTGAAATGACAGAACCGATAAAGTCGACTTTAGAACTTAACGATGTCAGTCTGCATCTTGATAATGCTGTTACTGAAGTAAATAAAACGGATAACGGATATATTTTAAAATTGAAGGACAATACAGAATTAAAAACGGATATGGTTATTTTTTCCGCGGGTATAAGACCTAATTCTGAACTTGCCAAAAATGCAGGATTAAAAACAAATGAACAGGGTGGAATAGTCGTTAATGAATACATGCAGACCTCTGACAGTGATATTTATGCTGTAGGCGACGCAGTCCAGATAGAGAATAACGTACTAAAGAAACCGACAATGGTTCCTTTAGCAGGCCCCGCAAACAGACAGGGCAGGATTGCTGCAGACAATGTATTCGGGAATAAAACTGTCTATAACGGCTCGATTGGTACATCAGTCTGTAAAATTTTTGATTTTACCGCAGCCGCTACCGGCGTTAATGAAAAAGAGCTGAAAAAAGATGGTGTAAGTTATAATAAATTTTATATTGCACCCAACTCAAATGCATCCTACTATCCCGGCTCTGCACTTTTATACATAAAAATAATCCATAATCAAACTGGAGAAATAATTGGAGCACAGGTTGTCGGGCAAAAAGGTGTCGATAAAAGAATTGATCTGTTGGCTGCGGCCGTGAAACAGAAAATGACTTTCAGCGATCTTGAAGAGCTTGAACTGGCTTATGCCCCCCCTTATGGTTCAGCAAAGGACCCTATCAATTTTGTCGGTTATGTAGGCAGCAATATCCTCAAAGGCAACACCGATATAGTAAATCCTGATTCTATACCGGAAGAGGCCTTCCTGCTGGATATTAGAGACAGGGATGAAGTTTTATGCGGAACTATTGACGGCGCTGTCAACATACCGCTCGGTGAACTGAGAAGCCGTTTAAATGAAATTCCAAAAGAAAGAGAAATAATTGTATTCTGTAAAATGGGTGCAAGGGGATATCTGGCTGAGCTTATTATGCGTTCTAACGGTTTCAAAGTTAAAAACCTAAGCGGCGGTTATGAATTCTGGAAACTGTTTAATCCGTCGAAAAATAATCTCTGTGAAGACTCATTAACCACCGGTGCTGCTGCAGCCAAAGCAAAGGAGGCAGAAACTGCTAATGAAGACATTACAGAAGAGGATGTTACTGTCTCCGCAAATCTTAATGCCTGCGGTCTGCAGTGCCCCGGACCGATACTTAAAGTTAAAGAAAATATCGAAAAGATGAAGTACGGTGAAGTTTTGAAAGTTTCTGTTAACGATATGGGGTTTATTAGAGATATCACTTCTTGGTGTAACTCAACAGGAAACAAACTTTTAAACATAACAAAAGAAAATGAAAAAATTGAAGCTCTGATTCAAAAAGGTAAAGCTGAAGTTGCAAAAAACACAGTAGACAAAGAGCTGCAGAAGCAAACATCCATAGTTTTATTCAGTAATGATCTTGATAAGGCCATTGCAGCTATGATAATAGCCTCCGGTTTTGCCTCTTTAGGCCATAAAGTATCAATTTTCTTTACATTCTGGGGAATTAATGTTCTTAGAAAGGACAATCCCCCTGCCCTGAAGAAAAATTTAATAAGCAAAATGTTCGGATTTATGATGCCGAAGGGCCCCAAAAAACTAGCACTTTCAAAAATGCATATGATGGGGCTGGGCACAGGTATGATGAAACACGTTATGAAAATGAAAAATATTAATTCACTACCTGAGCTTATGCAGAATGCGCAGGAACTCGGTGTAAAATTTTTAGCTTGCGAAATGGCAATGAACATGATGGGTATCAAGGAAGAAGAATTAATTGATAATGTAGAGAGAGCCGGAGTTGCAAACTTTGCGGAGCTGTCAGAAAAAAGTTCTGGAACTTTGTTTATTTAACTGTTACATTAAAATAATAAACTCCATACTTAACTGTTGATAACTTCGCAATTATTGTGAAGTTTATCTTTTAAGAGTATTCCGTTTATTAAATATTGCACGAAGTAGGTTTATCATATTAACAGAATAGAAGGAGGATTAGGAAATGAAAAAAATTTCAGCACTTACTATTTTTTTTCTCACAGCTTTTGCTTTGTTTTCTTTAACAGCAAAAGAAACAGCTAATAAGGAAAATACTGATTCAGAAAACATCATTCACATCACATCTGAAAAACAGTTCAATGATGAAATCAAAGGATCTTTATGTCTTGTCGATTTCTATGCAGACTGGTGCCCGCCCTGTAAAATGCTTGCTCCGATTATAGAAAAAATTGCTGATAAATATTCGGGTAAAATTAAAGTAATAAAAGTAAACGTTGATAAAAATAGGGGTTTATCTAATAAATATGGTATAAGAGGTATTCCTTCTGTAAAAATTTTTAAAAACAAAAAATTAATAAAAAGTATTACCGGTTATAAAAAAGAAAAGGTATATACAGAAGTACTGGATGAAGTTTTAAATAAAAGGTAAGAAAAAATCTTTTTAATTAAAAGCAGCATATTAATATTGGATAAACAAAACAGAAAGGCAGTGTATAATGATTATAAAAGCGGTTATAGGCGTAGTTGCCGGTGCAGCAATAGGAGGTTTTTTAGGATATTTAGGTCAATGCACCGGAAGCAGCTGAGCTGCAGCCTCATCTCCCTGGTCAGGGATTGTATTCGGAGCAGTCATAGGATTTTTTATTGCAGTCCTGGGCAAGTCATAAAAAAAGTCGAATAACCGACAGGGCTTTAACCTGCAACCTTCCGGAACCTTTTTTGAGATTCCGGAACTCTGTCAACATTGAGCTACGGTTATCCGACAAAAATTCTGAACAATATAAAAAAATAATTTATTTTATGTACATTTCAATACAATACTAAAAAAAATTTCTTAATATACAAATTAATGTCATTGAATTAAGAAATTGAGCATCAAATTTTAGTGTATGGTTGGAGTTCAAGCTCTTGTCGTGTCGAATGACGTGATTAGCTTGTCTGGCTGAATATTCTGCCTAACACACTAAAGTGCGAACTCCAACGTC
>JAIPJT010000023.1 GCA_021733985.1 Victivallales bacterium
TATAGATGGTGTTGTTGTTAAAAAAAATATTTCAATGCCTGATACTGAACAGAAAAAAATACTCGAACTGCTGGATGTGAAATTAGCGTAGACAAGAAAATTTAAAAGTTATTTTACTTTAAATGCTTATTTATAAATGTGTTACTCTATATTTCAGGTCGTAAAATCCGTTTTTTGTGTGAAAGTTTTTAGGCATGCAGCGATATTAAGCATGAACAGCCGAGCATACGTTTCCTGATATACAGCTTTTACAGTTTTGTCTATGAACTTTTCAATTTTCACTTTGCATTTGATTGATTTTGAACCTATATCTACTTTGTTAACTTCAACTCATGTGCCGTGGTTAACTGGTATGCAGTACGAAGTACAACTTCGCTTTGCTGCCTCCTCCTACGCCAAGGCTTCTGAGGACAGGTCGTGGCTACAACTTCAAAATCAACTGCGTTATTTAGGATCATGTTCAGACAACTATGATCTACCCCCATATTGCAGAAATGGACAAGCTTGGAGTGAAGAGCCCCAGGATAACTGTTGAAAAGAAATAATTTTATTCACGAATTTTCCTGAATAGTAATTCGCGTTAATCGGCGTAATCAACGGATAGTGAAAAATCACTGTCTTTTGATTTTTGTTAAAGATATTGGATGTATGTCTATGATTGAAGATTGATTAGGATTAAGATTAAAAAAATATTCTCCATTTATTCATTAACAGTGGGGTGTAGGTTTAATGATAAAATGAAAGTTTTTTTCTGAGGTATTCGCCTATTATAAAGACTGACAGGACGATTACTATGTTTAAACCGTTCAGAGCTGAACTTTCAGAAAAAAGCCTTCTTGAGAGCATGGAATAATTTACAACAGGTACTGTAGGGAGATAATTAATAAGCTGCATAGTATAGGCAATTGTAAATTCTCCGAAACAAATTGCAAAAATAAGCAGAAATGAAGAGATAAATATTGGAAGCAGCAGCGGCAGTTCAACATAAATAAAGATTTTCAGCGGAGAACAGCCGTCAATTTTTGCAGCTTCGATAAGACTTTTAGGGAATGAAAGAACCGGTTGATAGAGAAAAGAAAAAGAAAAAGGGACAGTTATAAGGAAATATCCGGTCAGCGCAAGCATAAAATAAGGAATATCAAGGCTTATATTAAGATAGACTAATACTATGCCGAGAAAAGCACTTGATATACCGCACGTGGATAATATAACTGCATTGGTATACCTGCAAGTATTTTTTAGAAGGATAAATGTAAATACAGTAACTATTAAAGCTGTAGTGAATGAAATTACAAACGAGTTTAACAATGACTGTATAACAGGGTAAGTGCGGTTAAATTCCACAGAAAATATTTTAATAATCGGGAAAAGTTCAAAGTCCCCTGTGTAAAAATTATAAAACGCAAAGATTACTCCTAACCCCACGATGGAAAACTCAATAAGTAGATACATAACACTGTACGCTGTTTCAATTAAAGAAACTTTTTCCTTAACATGACAATAATCATCAAACTCATATACTTTGCATGAAGATATCAAAACATTAAAAGCAGAGAGAAAAATAAGTTGAATAAGACCGTAACCGAACGCTGAAGAATATGACATACTGCCTGATAAGGTAGTCGCAATTTCAACTTCCAATGTTGAATAGTTTATTCCACCCAGCCCCAGAATTATTGCCATGTTCGTAAAACAAAAAACTAAACATAAAAAAAAGGCTTTCATCAGTGCGGGATAGATAAGCGGGAGTTTTATTTTGAAAAATATTTCAAATTTTCCACAGCCTTCTGTACGTGAATATTCTATTATTGAATACGGAATTTTTTCTAATGATTCACCGGCAAATTTAACAAACAGAGGCATATTATAAAATACATTTGCAACTACAATAGCTTTCAAAGTATACAGAAAATTCAGCTGCTCCATCAGCTTAAAATTCCCTATTATTGAAAAAACCATAACAGTCGAAACTGCAGGAAAAAAAAGCGGTATCAGTACGCTTGATTTTAATAATACAGAGAGAAAATTATCTTTTTTGGATACATAAACCGAAGGTATGATCGCTAAAATCATTGCAATTATCGATGAAATAAATGCCTGGTAAAATGTGAAAATAAATATTTCAAAAGTATTCCGATTAAATATCTGCAGAATTGAATCAAAAGTTATCAAATTATATACAAAAAAGATAAACGGTAAGAGCCATATTAAAAGATAAAAAATATTTACGGCATATGGCTTAATTCTTTTCACAAACATTTTTTAAACACGTGCTTACAGTTTTATTTTGTAACGATAGCAGCCCATTCCTCTAACCAGGAAGTAAGATTTTTTTCTATTTCCTCATTTGAAATAGAGCAGTATTTTTTAGGCTTTACATAATATTTTGCTATTTCAGGAAGTTTTACTTCTGTAACAGGAAACATCCAGTTATGTAAAAATATTTTAGACTGTATCTTATCCGAAAGCATGAATTGGATATATTTTTTCGATATCTGCTTTATATCCTGTTTTTTAACAAGGGCGTTTCCTTCAATCTGCTTAAAGCCAGAGTTTTCAGGCACAAACACATCAAACCTGGAATTATGATATTTATATATATTATATGCTTTATCAGATGCATAACTTACCATGGCGGCTGCTTCTCCTGTTTCCAGTTTTGAAAAAGCTGAGTTCCAGCCTTTGGTTACAGTTAGAATCGCAGGTTTTAGTTTACGCCAGAATGACTTCCAGTTTTTTCCGTATAAGGCAATTGTCCAGAGCAGAAAATCCTGGCCGGTAGTGGAAGTCCTTGGATCAGTTAAAACCAATTCCCTTCTCAGATCGGTTAAGTCATTAAAAGAATTAAGGGAGCCTCCTAATTTATTTTTATTATAAATAATTGCCAGACCTCCGTAATCAAAAGGTGTTGCATAAAATCCCGAAAAAATATTGTTTCCGGAAATGATTTTATCAGCGTTTTCGGGTTTATACTTTTCTAAAACCCCTAATTTTTTAGCCCTGATAAAAGTTGTTCTGGACAACCCCATTAGGATATCTGCTTTCGGATTGGACTTTTCAAGTGACATTCGGGAAACTATATTTACAGCAGCTTCGAAATATACAAATTTTATTTTACATTCATTCTTTTTTTCAAAACTTTTGCAGGTCCCCGTTTCTTTAAGCCAGGAATAACTGTCCGGCAGATAAACTGTCAGTGTATTACTGTTTTTTTTCTTCCCGCACGAAGCTGAGAGCAGGAGCAGAAAAATGAATGAAACAGTAAAATTTAAAATTTTTTTCATATTTCCTCTTATTATTACCAGTTATAAATTTTATTTGTATAATACCCCAGTCGATTTATTTTTATTTATCCACGTTGAATAACCGTGGCGATAAATGCTGTCCGGTTTTGGGCTGGGCACCGTTAAAAAATCTCTTCCGTCTTCGTTTTCACTATTGCGGAACTACGCCGGATTAGGAAAAAAACCGCATACACTTGTGTATAATTAAAATAAAAAAGCCTTTCCGCTAAAGGAAAGGCTTCCGAACAGTTATTTATGTCTTTCCTTCGCCGGCATTACCCGGAGCAGGTTCAAATGGTCGAAGTTTTTTTAAGCTTCCTCTCAGCCCTGACGGCTCCCATATTATAATGAATGATTATCAGTGAACATATAAAGAAAAATCGTAAATCAGAAATTTTTAAAAAAAATAATCCCTAAATTAAGAACTTGTTTAATATATTAAAACATATTTCTAAAGTTTTCAATACATTTCGGAAAGTTTTCACTTTACTTGGGCTGACTTTATTATATTCTAATACGGATTATAGGTTAAATAATTTAAATTTATTAGAATTTTCCAGATAAATAACCTAATATAATAAATACAAAATATCGGTTTATCCTAAATAAATTGCAATAATTAAAGGGAAGGTTTGTATGAATAAAAAATCAGTTTTATTATTGTTAATCATCTGTTTAATCACTCTTGTTCAAATGCCTGTTTTAGCACACTGTGAAATTCCATGTGGAATTTACAATGACAGGATGCGGATAAAAATGATTGAAGAGGATATTTTTACTGTCAAAGAATCAATGAACGCTATTACTGAACTTGAAAAAGATGAACATTCCCACAGCAATCAGCTTGTCCGGTGGATAATGAATAAAGATGTTCATGCATCAAAAATACAAAAAGTTGTCTGGCAGTATTTCATGACACAGAGAATAAAGCCCGAGCAGAAAAAATATACTAATATGCTGAGTTTGCTCCATCAGATGCTTGTTTACAGCATGAAATGCAAGCAGACAACCGACTTGAAAAATGCAGAAAAACTGTCTTCATTGGTTAAACAGTTTGAAAAACTCTATTTTACTCCTGAAAAATAAACAAATAAATCAGCAAAATATACTGTATATTAACGAACTAAGGCAAATTAATATTGTTGTTTTTTAAAACAGCTTCATACAAGTAATTGAATATATCATTCAACTGCTTTTAATAGTTCTATAAAATAATGCTACATTATGCTAAAGTACTTTTTTAATAAGGAATTTATCGCGAGTTATTGTTTTTTGGGTTAAAAGACAATAGAATAGTTTTGTAATATACAGTAAAGAAAATATTTATAATTTAAATAAAATAATCTTTAAAATTTGGAGGAATTAATGAAAGTTCCATTACTTGATGTTAAAGCACAGTATGAAGAGAATAATTTGCGTGAAGAGATCATTCCTTTAATAGATGAAATTTGTTCTGCCCAGGCTTTTGTATTCGGTAAAAGACTTGAGAATTTTGAGCAGGCTATAGCTGATTATTCTCAATGTAAATACGCCGTCGGTGTTTCTTCCGGCTCTGATGCCCTGCTTATTTCTTTAATGGTTGAAGGTATCGGTTACGGAGACGAAGTAATAACAACTCCTTTTACGTTTTTTGCTACAGTCGGTGCAATTTGGAGAACCGGCGCCAAACCTGTATTTGCTGATATAAATCCTGATGACTTCAATATCAACCCCGAACTAATTGAAGATAAAATTACTCCGAGAACAAAAGCAATTATGCCCGTTCATCTTTTCGGCCAGACGGCAAGGATGGACAGGATTATGGAAATTGCCGAAAAACATAACCTTGCTGTAATAGAGGATGCTGCTCAGGCAATAGGCGCCGAATATCAGAACAAAAGAGCAGGCAGCTTTGGAGACTACGGCTGTTTTTCATTCTATCCCAGTAAAAATCTCGGAGCATTCGGTGATGCCGGGATAGTTACAACTAATGACAAAGAAATATACGAAAAACTTAAAATGTTCCGTAATCACGGAGCAGATCCCGTGACAAGGTATATGCACGAATATGTAGGCGGTAACTTCAGAATGGATTCTCTGCAGGCGGCTGTGCTTCATGTTAAACTGCAGTATTTGGATAAATGGAGCAGAGCAAGACAGGAAAATGCTGACCTTTACCGTAAACTGCTGACTACAAATAAAATTAAACTGCCTGTGAATATTGATAAGGCCACAAGACATATTTACAACCAGTTTTCCATACGTGTTGCCGATGGAAAAAGAGATGAATTGCAGAAAAAACTTTCTGAATCCGGCATTGGGTCCGCAATATATTATCCTCTTTCTCTTCATTTACAGAAATGCTTCTCCTCTTTAGGATACAAGGAAGGTGATTTCCCTGTAAGCGAACAATGTTCAAGGGATATCCTCGCACTGCCGGTTTATCCTGAATTGAAAAAAGAACAGCTCGAATATATTGCAGAAACAATAAACAATGCTTTCAAAGGCTAAATAATGGAGACAAATAATTTAAAATCGCAATCATATTTAAGACTTTTTAAATATATAAAACCTTATAAAACTGTTTTAATTATAGGAATAATCGCCGGGATCATGACCGGTGGGTTTTTAGGCGCAAGTTTTTTCTGGCTTAAAGGCTTGGTTGAACCGTTTGAAAAAACACCGCCTAAAATAATTAAAACTGCTGACACTAAAATTGAACCTCCGCAGCAGGCCAAACCTCCGCAGCAGGCCAAACCTCCGCAGCAGGCCAAACCTCAAAAAAAGAAAAAATCTCTGGAAGAATCCAAACTTGATTCCATTATATACATAGCAGCAGAATATGGAATCCAGCTTCAGGATAATAAAGGCAATATGACTCTGCTGGGAATGATTATTTTTGTTGGGTCTTTTGTGCTTGTATGGCTGTTGAAAAACTTTGCTATTTATATAAACGGCTACTGTATGAGATGGGTAGGGACAAAGGTTATAACAGATATGAGGGGTGAAATATTTCACAAAATACTTAGCCAGTCCCTTTTATTTTACAGTAAAGCAGAAGTCGGCCAGCTTATAAGCCGTTGCGTGGAAGATACAAACCAGATCCAGGATGGAGTTTCAAATAAAATAGCTGATTTAACGAGCTGTCCGTTTCAGGTTGCCGGATGCATAGGGTATATTATATATGTTTCTGTTGTAAATGATAATTTTGTAATGCTGATAACACTTGGCCTTTGCGGTCTGGGCATATTATTCCCTATAATTCTTATCGGCAGAAAAATAAGAGGTGTTTACAAGGGTGCATTTCAAAAGGTTGCGGAAGTAATATCAAGAATGCATGAAGTTTTTACAGGAATAGTTCAGGTAAAGGCTTTTCATACTGAAAAATATGAGTCTGATAAATTTAATAAAGTAAATCAAAACTACTGTAAAAGCTTAATTAAAGGTGCAAAAGCAGAACTCATAATAAGCCCGGCTACAGAAACTCTCGGAGTGTGTGCAATGGGGGCGTTCTTTGTTTACGCTTTTATTGACCAGGTGCATCTTTCAGATATTGTTACTCTGGTAGTCCCTGCTCTTTTAATTTATCAGCCTCTTAAGGTTTTGGTCAGGTTAAATGCAAGCATACAGAAAGTTATGGCTGCAGCAGACAGGTACTTCAACATCATTGATACAGAAAACAAGCTTGTTGAAGCTACTCACCCCAAAAGACTTCCCTCTTTTGAAAAGGAAATAGAGTTTAAAAATGTCGCTTTTTCCTATGATGATGATCAGATGAGAGTTCTAAAGGATATTAACTTCACACTTAAAAAAGGCAAAACTATCGCAGTTGTTGGCGAAACGGGTTCAGGAAAAACTACTATAGCAAATCTTCTTGCAAGGTTTTATGATGCAACTGAAGGCCAGGTTCTGATAGACGGCATTGATGTCCGTGATATTAAAATAAAAGATCTTCGGGATCAGGTCGGGATAGTAACTCAAAACACAATTCTGTTCAATGATACTATTGCTAATAATATTGCTTACGGCAGGCCTAACACTCCAATGGAGGATATTGTCAAAGCAGCAAAGCGTGCAAATGCTCATAAGTTTATAACTTCAGGCATACACGGCGTGGGTTATAATACTGTTGTTGGTGAGAAAGGTTTTGTTCTTAGCGGCGGCGAAAAACAGAGAATAGCGATCGCAAGGGCAATACTTAAAAATCCGCCTATTTTAATATTGGACGAAGCAACGAGTGCTCTCGATACAGTTACTGAGAAATTAGTTCAGGAAGCTATAAACAATCTTATGGAAAACAGGACGGTTTTTGCCATTGCCCACAGGTTAAGTACAATCAAACATGCAGATGAGATACTTGTACTGAAAAAAGGCACTATTATAGAAAGAGGCACTCATTCTGAATTAATGAAAATAAAGGATGGTATATATCAGTACCTGCATGATATGCAGTTTAATTAGTTATGAATAAGGCTGATGATGAAAAATTCAAGACTTTTTTGAAGGAATATTACGAACGCTCTGATACCGCTGTTATTATTTATGATGTATACTCAAATAAGTATATTTATGCCAATGAAAAGATAGAAGAGCTGTTTGAAGTTGACCGCAAAAAATTTTTGAAAATAAGGCATAATGTCCGGCTTTACAGCTTTGTTCATACAGAAGATCTTTACCGGCTTTTTAAATTTCAGATGATTGATGATACAGGCGATGCTGTCTACCGAATCATTGGGGCTAAAACAAAGAAAATAAAATGGGTCCATATCCGTTTTTTCAGGAAAAAAATAAAACAAAATCTTTGCGTTTATGCAATTATTGAAAACATTGATGATTACGTGAATTAGTATGATAATAAGTTCATTGTTTGTTACCAGCCCTTATCCTATTCTTTTGTTACCGATAACTTTTAAAGCAGAAGGGCGACTGTTTATTTTAAGGAACTTAAACCCGGATTATGCAATTACGCAGTGTGCTAATGCAGCAGTAGTAACTACTGCATACCCAATGCCGTTGAATTAAGACGTTGGAGTTCGCACTTTAGTGTGTTAGGTAAAATATTCAGCCAGACAAGCTAATCACGTCATTCGACACGACAAGAGCTTGAACTCCAACCATACACCAAAAAATTTGATGCTCAATTTCTTAATTCGATGACATTGACTGCTTACCAGTCATGCGACGGTACTTGAATTGCTGTTAACGACCTGTCCGCCATAGCTCGGTGAGCGACGGCGGAAGCAGATACAGTACAATGCACAATTTTGGTTAAATATTAATTTGAACAATTTCCGGTCTGCATAAAAATCTTTTTTTGATCCCTGTATACCCTAAGCCCCCTGAAACAATTAAATCTGTATCACTTCTTTTATTATAGTAGTGTCCATATTCAAAAAGCTTCCAGTAAATAGATGAAGTATATACTGCTCCAAAACATGGAAGACGAATTTGTCCTCCGTGAGTATGTCCGCAAAGAATGAGATCCGGATTAAGATTGCTGTTTTTAATAAATAGCACGGCATCTTCCGGTTTATGTGAAATAAGGCACTTAAAACCGACAAAATCCTTAGAGCTGCGTTTAAAAGGTTTGTCTAAGAGGGAAGACACTCCGTAAAATTTTAAATTTTCAGTGTGGAATGTGGTGTTAGTCAATAAAGTAAAACCTGAATTTGAAAAGAAGCCAATCCATTCGTCAAGTGTAATCCATTTTAACCTTCGGATTTCCCAATTCCCTAAAACAGCTATTTTACTTTTTTTTGCTTTTAATCCCGACAGAAATTGACTTGCAGCTTTATGGTAGGGAAGCAGTGTCAGTAAATCACCTCCGAAGATAATCCAGTCTGCATTTATTTCATTAATTTCCCTTGTAAGCGCTGTAAAATAAAAGTCGTCATCCTGAAGATGCAAATCTGTAAAAAAAAGGATCTTTTCCCCCGCTGAACCTTCTGAATTTATTGAGTATCCAACAATATCAAAATCTTTACAAGCTTTGATAATATTTCTCGTTTTATAATTTTTCTTGTTATGCCAGCCATTCAGGAGTTTTATTAAATGCTTCATTGTTAGTTTTTTTACGAAAAATATTAGGAAGAATGAATTAAAATTTGTTTTTAAAGCATTAAAATTACTTTTGATATAATTTATACTTGAAATTAATATTTTACGAATTTATTTATTGTTATAGTAAAATTTTTTAAATAAACAGCTGAAGGTGTCAGTAATGGAGAATAAAGGCCATATGGAAAGTTATACATTCTTTAAGATGAGCAATGAACCAGTTGAAAAGAATTTAAACGAAACGGGAGATAATGAAAGCGTTATATCTGCCGGACCAAATACAAAACAAAATGACTGTACAGCAGAAAAACCAGGAAAAGGTCATCTTGTGGAAAAAAAAATAAAAGAACTGGTCAATACAGTAGAAGAAAAAAGCATTTCGACAAACTGGGCACCGACAAAAAGCGAATTTGAAAAAATAAAAGAAAAACTGGAGGAATTAGATCCTGAAAAAATACACAGGGAGCTGCACAATAAATTTGAAGAATATTATAATATATTTGAAAGAAGATATAATAATCATTTAATAGTAAAAAAAACGATTAATCACAAAGAAGACCTCTGTGAAGAAATAGAAAAATTAATTGAAACTGCGCAGGATAATTCAGCAACAGAAAAATTTAATGAAATTCAGGAAAAATGGAATAGTTCAGAAGACCTTCACCTTCCCGAACAGTTTGATGAAGTTTTGCAAAAAAAATACAAAAAACTTTGCAAAAATTTTCAGGAAAAAATGGAAAATATAAAAGAAGTTATGGGAAAAAATGAACAAATCTACAAACAAATGAAAAAATGCTGTGAAGAAGCTGAAAATATTCTTGATGAAGAAAGTCTGATTAAAAGCAAAGAAAGATTGAAAAATTTAAAAAATAAATGGGAAAGTATTAAAGAGAACAGTGGAGATTTTAAAGAACTAAAAGAACGATTTGAAAAGACTGAAAAAAATATAAATGATAAATTAGAGAAATACACATTGGAACTGGATAATAAAAAAGTTATGGCTCAGGATACAGCCCGGAATATCATTTCGCAGATAGAGGATTTTTCTAATTCAACAAAAATTAAAAATGTACTCCAGAAAGTTAAAGACCTTCAGAAAGAATGGGATAACCTTAATACAGACCTGCTAAAAAAGGAACAGATAAAAAAATTCAATAAGCTTATAAAAAAATATTTTTCTAAATTAAAGTTTATACAGCAGAAAGAAGATTGGGAAAGATGGGAAAATTATACTAATAAACTTTTGCTTTGTGAAAGAATTGAACAACTTTCTAAAGAATCAGATACATTTAAGGTTGCAAAAGGATTAAAAACCATTTGGGATGAATGGAGAGCTATCGGACAGGTCCCCCGCGAAAAAAACGAAGAAATATGGCAAAGATTTAATTCTGTCAGACAACAGCTGAAAAGCAGATGCAATGAATTTTTTAGAGACCTCAAAGTTGAAAGAAAAAAGAACACAGAGTTAAAACAGGAACTTTGCAAAAAGGCTGAAGAGTTAAGTGAATCAACTGACTGGGAAAGTACAGCAGAAGAATTAAAAAAAATTCAGCAGGAATGGAAAGAAATTGGACCTGCAGCTAAAGATATAGATGACGAACTTTACAGTAAATTCAGAAATGCCTGCAACATTTTTTTTGAAAACCGAATAGCTTTTTATAAAAAACTTCATGAAAGGCAGGCATTAAATAAAAACGAAAAAAAAGAATTAATAGAGGAAGCTGAAAAACTCAGAAATTTATTCTGGAAGGATGCAGTTAAAAAAATAAAAAAACTTAGAATGCAGTGGAAAAAAATTGGTTCAGCAAGTAGACAAGATGAACAGAAACTTTGGAACCGTTTTAATTCTTCTATTGAAAATTATCTCGCAGAACTTGATGCCGGGAAGGCTGAAAACCTTGAAAAAAAAGATGAAGTTTGTAAAGAGCTTTCTAAACTGATTGATGTTTTAGAAACAGAAATGTACAATCCTGATGATCTTAATGATAGAATAAATGAATTTAAGGAAAAATGGAATTCAATTGGCCCTGTTCCAAAAGACAGTGAAAATACTATTCAGGAAAAATATAATAAACTTAACAGTCGGCTTTCTTCTCTTTTTCAAGGACTGCTTGAAAAAGAAGCTTTTGAAAACACCAGAAATATTAAGCAAAAAGAAGATATACTTGCAAAAATAGAAAAACTTGCTAATGAAGGTGGATTTGAACAGAATAAGGATAAATTTGAAGCGATTTGTAATGAATGGAATGAGTTGTCTCTTGAATTACCTGACCAGACCGAAGAAAAACTAAATGAACGCTTTGATACTCATTGCAATGCTTTTCAATGTAAAGATAAAGAATATTTTACCACAAGCAGGAGTGATAAGGAAAAAAATCTTAAAAACAAGATAAAAGTCTGTGTTGAACTTGAGAAGCTCGCAGATGTAAGCGTTACAGATGGCTTCTTTTCAGAAAACAGTACTGAAAATTTAGCTGATGAACTAATGTTTGCTATTAAAGGGAACTTTGGTCTTGAAGAAAACAGCGGTAAAAGCGAAGTCTCCAAAGAACAGAAATATACTAAATATAAAAAACTGAAGAAAGAATGGGAGTCAATAGGAGCTGTTCCGATCGAAGAGTATGAAAACATAAATATTCGCTATAATAAAATCTGCAGCATTATCGAAAGTAAATTTGCATAATTTGTAAAAATCAAGATTTGATCTGACGGGAGTGACCGAAAACTGCAGACCGCATAAAAACAGTTATACTTATTAGGCTTCGTAATATTTTGTTGCTTACCCTCTTAATAAGCTGAATAAGGTCCACTTTCGTTATGTGCTGTTTACTTCCTATTGCTTCCTTCAGACAATACCGTAACCAATACTGCCCTTGCAATTCGGATTAACTTCCCCCTGAACAGGGTGTTTCATGCTTCTTACAGCATGACGGGTTTGCCAGCTTTGCCGGGCAAACAAAAAGCCGACTAATTTAAATAGTCGGCTTTGATATTTATAAAAATTTCTATAGTAAAGAAATTCCTAAAACTTTTGTAAAGCTTCTTCCTTAGTATCACAAATTTCAAATATGATTGAAAAACCACTGATTTCAAAAACACTCTTTACATTATCAATCAGTGAACAGAGAATAATTTTGCCATTTTTTGCTTTCATTTCTTTTGCAGCGACAAGTAGAACCCTTAAACCAGCACTGCTGATATAAGTAAGATTTTCTAAATTAATAAGTACTTTTGTATTATTTTCTTCAATAACATTAGTAATAACGCTTTCAGCATCTGAGGATGTTGCAGCATCAAGTCTTCCGGATATGTTTATTTCAACTATTCCGTTATGTTCAGTTCTATTAATTTCCATTTATTTTTCTCCGCAATTCTATGTTAATTTGCTATTACTTTAATAATAATATTACTTTTAAATGAAATTTCAAAAACAAAAGCAATAAATAATGAAATTTTTTATTTAATTTCAGTACAGTTGAATATATAATTTTATATGTTATAGAACAAATTTTAATTATAATTTTAATTTTTTAACTACTAAAAATGCACATAACAGAAAAAACACTACTGAGTATCGCAAAGAAAATTGTAAAAAAATTACAGGATAATGGATATTCTGCATTTTATGTTGGAGGATGTGTTCGTGACAAGCTTTTAGGCAAACATGTCCAGGATGTAGATATAGCAACCTCTGCTTTGCCTGTTCAAGTTCAAAATCTTTTTAAAAGAACATATAATATAGGTGCTGCATTCGGAATAATTAATGTTGTAGAACATAGCATAAATTTCGAAGTTGCAACTTATCGGACTGAAGGAGAATATAAAGATGGACGCAGACCGCATTTCATAAAATATACTGAATCGCCTGAAGAAGATGCAGGAAGAAGAGATTTTTCTATAAATGCTCTTTTTTATGATCCATCGGAAAATAAAATTTATGATTTTTTTAACGGCATTAATGATTTAGAACTCGGATTAATTAAATGTATTGGGAATACAGAAAAACGCTTACTAGAAGATTATCTGAGAATGATTAGAGCTGTAAGGTTTGGAGCAAGATATAATTTTGTAATTGACCCTGCAATTATTAGAACAGTAAAAAAATACTCATCCAGACTGAAGAACATTTCTAATGAAAGAATAAGAGAAGAACTTAACAAAATATTTTCCGGCCCCAACCCGGATAGAGCTCTTCAATTACTTTCTGATACAGGTATTTTAGAGGTTATACTGCCTGAACTTGAACTCCTTAAAGGTATTAGGCAACCTGAAAATTTTCATCCTGAGGGCGATGTTTTTGAACATACGAAGTTGATGCTCGCAGGAATGGTGGCCCCTACCCCTGAACTCGCATGGTCAGTTCTGCTCCATGATGTTGGTAAAGCCAGTACTATGCATATAGATAAAACAGGAAAACCCTGTTTTCACTGCCATGATGCAAGAGGAACTGAAATTGCAGGATATGTACTTAAAAGGTTCAGATTTTCAAATGAATCGATTAGACGTATATGTACGGCGGTAAAAAACCATATGAAGTTTGCAAATGCAGCTAAAATGAAAACAAGTAAGATACAGCGTATGATGACTGCTAAGACTTTTCCTATGGAGCTGGAGCTCCATCGCCTTGATGTTTACTCCAGCAATAAAAAATTTGACAGTTATCTTTTCTTTCTGGATAAAATTATAGAATATAAATGCAGACCCGAAATGCCTAAGCCACTTTTAAATGGTAATGATCTAAAAGCTATAGGTTTCAAAACCGGACCGTTAATAGGGAAAATACTAAGTGATATTGAAGAAAAACAATTGTCCGGTGAGATCAATAGTAAATCAGCTGCACTGAACTATATAAAAAAAATCTATCTATATTCCTCCCCTGAGACAAAAATTACTATACAGTAAAATATTTCATTAAATCGTATAATTTTATTATACATTTAACAATAATGCTGTATTGCGGCGCGCTAAGCCGTCGCCCCGGAGTAGCGGGGCTATGGCTCACACGGTCGGAGATCGCGCCCTACCGTTTTGTTTCAGTAAAGATTAAACTTCGTCGTGCGAAGTTCAACTCTAATAGGAAAATATGGGTTAATTCTGCTAAAAAGGCTTGCCTCATTTAAACGGAATGTTAGAGTTAAAGTCCGACCTTTTAGTCTTAAACTAAAAGAGAATGATGTAGTGCTTACAGAATTTGTATTTACTGCATAGAACAATAGAACAAGGAATAAAAATGACAAAAGCAAAGCAAGGTGACACGGTAAAAGTGCACTACACAGGAAAACTTGATGACGGTACAGTTTTTGACAGCTCACAGGACAGAGAGCCTTTAGAATTCAAAGTTGGTGAGGGACAGGTAATTAAAGGATTTGAAGACGGTATAACAGGAATGACTGTTGAAGAAGAAAAAACTCTTAATATTCCTCCAGAAGAAGGTTATGGAAACCTTAGAGATGATTTAATAGTCAAATTCCCAAAAGAAAACTTTCCGGAAGATATAAAACCTGAAATTGGAATGAAACTTCAACTCCAGCAGCCTAACGGCACACCCGTGATCGTCACAGTAAAAGATATTCTGGAAAATGAAGTGATTCTGGATGCGAATCATCAGCTGGCAGGAAAAAACCTGACTTTTGATCTGAAACTTGTAGAGATCAATTAGGTTTGTTATTCGCGCACAAAGTTTAATCCTTTCGGCAGGGTGCAATTCCTGTCCCGTCGGAATGCTGCGAAGCCAGTATTGGGAGGATAACTGCCTCCCTGCGTAGTACAGTAAACGATACTAAGCAGGGTAAATAACCGTCATTCGACGGCCAAAGCCCCTGCAAATACAGTATTTAACTATATATACACGTTTAACAATGGACTTTACGAAAATATCGCCACGATATACAGCACAAGTCATATCGTAGGATGTGATTGGTAAAAAAAAATCAATCGTAGTTTCCGGAAAAGCCGTAATACAAAAAAATTACTCTGCTCTTTCAACTACTATTTCAGAGTCTACCTGTTCTTTTAGATCTTTTTCTATTCCTTCTTTAAGAGTAATCATTGCATGAGGGCAGCATCCACAGGCGCCTACAAGCTTTAATTTTACATTTTTACCATCAATACCAACGATTTCGAGGTCTCCACCGTCGTTCTGAAGATATTTTCTTATTTCCTGAAGTCTGGCTCTAATTTTATCTTCCATTTGGTTGTCCTTTCATGTAAGTTTAATTTATAATTTTAAAACTAAAATATAAACGTAGAAGAGTTTAGCCTTTTTTCAAATTCGTTTAAAACTTTCTCTTCTTCTTTTATTCCTTCTTTTGCAATAAAGGTTGCACCGAATCTCACATAATGTCCTACATCGTCCCATGGTACAGAACTTATAAGTTTCTCCTTTATCAGCCATTGAGAAAAATCTTCAGCCGTATTAAAGACAGTACCGTCTTCAGTTGCTTTTGGTGCTTTAACATAAAGGTAAAAACTGCCCTCCGGTTCCTTTGCCGGGAAACCGCAGCTTTTTAAAGTCTTAACCAGTTTTTTCATTCTTCTTTTGTATTTTTCATTAATAGCCGGTGTTATTTTTTTCCAGTTTTTCAGAGCCTCGATCGAAGCTTTTTGGATCGCTGCGAACTGTCCGCTGTCCGCATTATCCTTTACACTCGCAAAAGCTTTGACTGCAAGAGGATTTCCGCAGACCCAGCTTAATCTCCAGCCGGTCATATTAAAACCTTTAGACATACTTTGAAGCTCTATAGCATATTTCTTACCTTCAGGTAGAGAAAGAATACTCAGAGGTTTTTTATCGAATGTCAGAGGAGCGTATGCAGCGTCAGAAACAATTAAAACATTGTTTTGTTTTGCAAAATTAATAACTTTTGTATAAAACTCTTCGTTTGCTACAGCCCCCGTTGGATTGTTTGGATAATTAATATAAAGAAGTTTTGCTTTTCTTTTCTCTTCATCGCTAAGAGAATCCAGATCAGGGAAGAAGGAGTTTTCTTCCTTTAGAGGTAGATTGACAATTTCACCGCCCATATACCTTGTCCATGTACCCAGTACAGGATAGCCTGGAATAGTTGTCAACGTAATATCGCCGGGATTAATAAACGCCACCGGAAGAAGCGAGAGAGCCGATTTACTTCCGACCGCATGACATATTTCTTCAGGGACTTCCAATTTTACATTGAATACCTCTTTCATATATTCCGCTGCAGCGTTCTGAAACTCAACAACACCATTATCGGTATACTGTCTGTTTTCCCATTTTGAAGCTTCATCAATCAGTCTTCTTATAACAGCCGGATGAGCCATTTCATCAGGTTCGCCTACACCCATATCGATTAGCGATACATTCGGATTTTCCTTAACTGCTTCTCTTTTAGCACGTTTAATTTTTTCAAATTTATAAATTTTAGTATCTTTACCAAAACGGTTACCGCCGATTCTTTCAGCAAAATTATTCTGTAAGTAATTCTCAGTCATAATCTCTCTACCTACTATTTCTAATTAGTATTTTCAGGACTTTTTATGCATAATATTATATATAACTCAATGTCATTAGTTTAATCACAATTCTAAAATAAACTTAAATATTTCATTTTCATTACGATAAAATCCCTGTTTTTCAAGGTGTCTTGAATAATCAGGAACAGATGTATATGCACAGATTTTTTTTATATCCATTTGTTCTTTAATATAATTTTTCCCGTATGTTAAAAAAGGTGCTTCGGTCAGTCCTCTATATTTACTGTTGATATAATCAATTAGCAATTCAGCCTGTTTTCTACCTGTTCTTTTAATTAAAAAGATTCCAACAGGTAACATTTTTCTGAATAAATAGAGACATTCAATATTACTTTCATCATTTGTTATTATCGAACATAAATTAAAGTCCGGAAAATATCGAATAATCTCTTTGTTATTGTAATTTATAAAATCTTCTGTAAATTTGCCGGAAAAATCGATATCATTAACAATACGTAAATAGCTTTTCTTTCTGTCAAGCTTTATTATAAAAAAGTGATAAATATTATAAAAAAGAATCAGTAATCCGGCTATCATAACAGGGTATGAACCAATAGATATTCCATAAAAAGCAAAAATAATGCTGCCGGAAATATAGAAGTAAATTTTTTTTAGGATATTTTTAATTACAAAAGCGCAAACCAGTACTAAAAAAGCAACATATCCAACAAATTCCATTATTTTTTCCTTAATTTTTTTTATTAAAATAAAAATCCCCGGTATATTTGACACAGCCTCAGATAATATGCTCCCGAACAATTGAAATTTCGGAAACTAAGTCCGATAGGTGAAATGGCATAGGAAAATAAATTTTCGTCTACAATACAGCGATGGGGGCCACGCCGGATTAATTAGATGCTTCACGTTAAAGGCTTAACTCTTCTGAGATCCCATAAGGCCTGTACTTCTATAGACCTGTAGGGATATTAATAAACTCTGTTTCCAAATTAAACGTTTCTCTTAGTAAATCCATTACCGCAATTACCCCGGGGACCTCAGTCCTGTAATGTCCGGGTGCAATAACAGAAATTCCATTTTCTGTTGACAAATGGTACATACTGTGAGAGAGTTCCCCGGTAATAACACAGTCAAGTTTCTCAAATATTGCATCGTGAATGCAATCCATACCCGGACTGCCGCTTATAATACCTATTTTGTTTACAGGTGATTTTTTTCCTATAATTCTGCATAAATTTTCTAATTCAGAGGAAAAGGTACATGTAGAGTAAGAATCTATTATAAGGTCCAGCTCACGAACAATCATTTCAGCAATTTGAGAAGTTTCTGCTCCATTATGCAGCATTCCTTTTATACCAATGCTCACACCATTGCATAGTGAAAAGTCTTTTTTCTCCCGGAGCTTCAGGATATCAGCAATCAATGCATTATGCCCGAAATTAGGATGAGCGTCGAGCGGCAGGTGTGCAGCATATAACGATATGTCATTTTTAATTAACGGACGCAATAATTTTGCATTATATGAAGTTATATAACTTAAGCTGCTCCCCCAACTGATACCGTGATGGACAAATATCATATCAGCATTGCATTCAATAGCTTTATGTATCAGCCTTTCACTTGTATCAACACCGAAAACGGCTTTTTTAACTTCTTTTTTTCCTTCTACCTGAAGCCCGTTATGACTGGGGTCACATGTTATTTGATCCAGCATTATAGTATTGTTCAGGTATTCTGTAATATTTTGTAAAGTGTTCATATTTATAATCCTTTATTTATAACATTTTCAGTAAAAAAGCTAAGACAAAATTCCTGAATAGCAAGTGTTTCATTTATATTCAGTTTAAAACTTTTGACAAAATCTTGAGCCTTCTCCAAATATTTCAGTGAAGTCTTTTCAGACAGATTATCAAAGTTTTGGTTTTTACAAAAAATTTCGGGATTAGACAAACTATCCATTTTAATACCGACAGTATTTTGATACAGTTGAGCAAACCAAATAAAAATACCATCCAAAAAATATTTTCTCAACTGCCTGTATTCGGCTTCCACTGCAGCAGAATATTTTTCTTTTATACGGTCTTTAGCAGTTTTAGATTCAAGTTCTTGCGAATCCTTGAGTTTTTTATCCCAGTTTTGAAGTGTTTTAGTTTCAGCCTGCATATAAAGCTGCGCAAAAAGCTTGTTTATTTTTTCTGAAATATCCACAATTTCTGTAAAACTATTATTAGATATAAACACTAAATTATAAAGAAGCAGAAAAAGTTCACTGCTTCCTTCAAATGTATAATCGAATTTATTAGTAAGCAGTGAGATAGTCTGGCACCTTGATCTTATTGTCGGCAAAAGCAACTCAGGATTCTCAGTAGCAAGGATAAAGAAAGTTTTTTTTGTAGGTTCCTCAAGTGTTTTTAAAAATGCATTTTGTGCCTGAGGCATCAAGCAGTCAGCATCATAAATAATTCCTGCTTTACTGCCGCCCGCAGTTAAAGTTGACAGTGAAAACAGATTCTGAAACCATCTTAGGGTATCTTCCTCTTCAATACTTCCGATCTTAATTTTTCTTGTTTTTGAAGTAGGAGATAGAATATGGAAATCCGGATAAATATTTTTATTTATTTCTGTGCATGCACTGCATTTTTCACAGGGTATACAGTCATAATCTTCATTTTTACAAAGAAAATACTTTACAGTAAATTTTGCAAAGTCATTTCTCAGTTCAGAATTATCGCAGTGTACAATATAAGCATGAGCCATTTTTTTGTTTGTCTTTATATTGCGTAAAGCGCTGATTATAAAAGGATGTTTTTTTTTATAATAATCCAAGTGCATTTTTTACAATATTGTAAATTTGTTTTTGAGTTTCAGCAACTGTTCCTCTAACCGGTACTACCCTGAATCGCTCAGGTTCAGCTTTTGCAAGCTCGAGGAAAGCATATCTCACTTTATAATGAAAATCACTCTTCTGTTCTTCCCATCTGTCTTTAGGTTCGTTCCGACTTCTTTTTTCTGCACGCTTTAAACCTTCTTCGGGAGCAATGTCAAGAACTATCGTAATATCAGGCTTTAAGCCTGAAGTCGAAATTTTATTCAAATACTCTATAATTTCTTTCCCCAGACCATGCGCTATTCCCTGATACGCAGTTGAAGAATCAGCAAACCTGTCACATAAAACAATTTTCCCTTCTTTAAGAGCAGGGTTTATTATTTCATGTATATGCTGTGCCCTGGCAGTCTGTAACAATAAAGCTTCTGTCTGTATTGATAAAGTTTTGTTAAGAGCAGTGTCCTTTAGTATATTTCTTATCCTTTCACCAAGTTCCGTACCTCCGGGTTCGCGTGTTAAAATACATGATAGATTTAAAGCGGTTAAAGCTTCATATACAAGCTTTATATGGGTTGATTTACCTGAGCCGTCGGGACCTTCAAATGTAATAAAATAACCTTTATTCTTGCTCATAAAAAAGTTAGGAGAAATTTATTTGGATTCAAAAGTTTATAAAATAAAAATGGCGGTCGCTTCAGAACCGCCATTAAGTTTATTCTATATTTATTATAAAGTATTAATGCAGTTCAGTTCTTTAAAAGCCAACTGAAGCCTTTTAACCATTGATTCTTCCCCGGCTCTAAGCCATTTTCTGGGATCATAATATTTTTTATTAGGTTTGTCTTCACCTTCAGGATTTCCAATTTGCCCCTGAAGATAATCTTTATTTTTATTGTAATAATCAAGGACGCCCTTCCATGTAGCCCACTGAGTATCAGTATCAATATTCATTTTTATAACACCGTAGGAAATAGCTTCCTGAATTTTTTCCGGTTCTGAACCGGATCCGCCATGGAACACAAAATCAACCGGCTTTTCTTCAGTATTGCATTTTTTCTGAATGTAATTCTGTGAATTGTTCAGAATAGCTGGAGTAAGGACAACATTACCGGGTTTGTACACTCCGTGAACATTGCCAAAAGAAGCAGCAATAGTAAATCTATGACTTATCTTCTTTAACCTCTGATAAGCAAGAGCAACGTCTTCGGGTTGCGTATAAAGCGCAGAGTTGTCAAGATGTGTATTGTCAACGCCGTCTTCCTCTCCCCCGGTACACCCGAGTTCAATTTCCAGAGTCATCTTCATTTTACTCATCCTTGTCAAATATTTTTCTGAAATTGAAATATTATCTTCAAGTGTTTCTTCAGAGAGATCAAGCATATGTGAACTGAAAAGCGGCCTTCCGTAAGTTTGATAGTGAGCTTCTCCTGCTTCAATAAGTCCGTCGACCCATGGAAGTAATTTTTTTGCACAGTGGTCTGTATGAAGTATTACCGGAACTCCGTAATATTCTGCGAGAAGATGTACGTGTTTAGCTCCTGCAATTGATCCCAGGACATCACTTTTTCCGGAACATTCCTTGCCTGCAACAAATTTCGCGCCGCCATTTGAAAACTGAATAATTACAGGTGAATTTACTTTTTTTGCAGCTTCTAATACAGCATTTATAGAATTTGAACCAACGCAGTTCACTGCAGGAAGAGCAAATTCATTCTCTTTTGCGATCTTAAAAATTTTCTGTACATCATCTCCTGATACAACTCCGGGCCTAACTACGTCAAGTATTCTTTCAGCCATTATTACCTCCAGTTAAAGTTAATTTTTGACAATACTTTCAGTCTCATGTATGACACGACACCAGTTTTTATTTTAAATATAAAATAGCATATTTTTTTGAATTATCTTCTGTAATGGGAAAATTTCTTACCTATTAATCAATAATTCGAAGCTACACGAAAAGAACTTTCGCTTAAACGCTTCGAATTATTATCAAATTTTCTGTAGAAAATCTACCCTCAATTTTGTATAAAATATTTAGAAATCAGGCACAAAAGAAAGGGCAGAACCAATGAATACATTTTTATTACAGTTATTATTTGATTTCAATGATTTTACAAAGATAGACACTGAAATAATGGAAATTTTTCTAAAAAGCAGGGAATCATCAGAAAAATAAACAGCACTCTCAACATCCTTGACAGCATCAGGATATATTCTCCCAGGCCTCCGCAAATTCCTTCCTGCGATAATACAGAATCAGACTATTACTCTTTTACCATATCAATATGCGGAATTTCAAAGTCAAGATATTCCCCTGATACTTTTTTAAAACCGAACCGTTCATAAAAAGGAACAAGATAAGCTTGAGCAGAAATTTTTATAATATCTTCATGATATAAAACCTTTATATATTTTATACAGTTTTTTATAAGTTCATTGGCAAGCCCTTTTCCTCTCGATTCTTTTTCAACTGCCACTCTGCCGAAAGAACTTTCGTCAGACTTTATTCCAGGCGGCAATATTCTTGCATAAGCGATAATTCGCTCCTCCTCCACTAGGAAAAGATGAACTGCTTCTGTATCGTACCCATCACATTCCGGGTATAAACAGTGCTGTTCCAGAATAAAAACCTCCTCTCTCATTTTTATTATCCCGTAAAGTTCAACAAGAGAAAGTTCATCAAATTTTTTAATTTTAAACTTCATCTGCTAATAGGTTTATATGTTTCTGCTGTAAACAAAAACCGGTTCTTTTACAAAATTTTAAAAATATCTAAACTTAATTTGCAGTTATATTTTTTTTACTTATTCAAAAAATTAAAAGTACTCATCAACCGGCATGCATATCCATAAAATAATATAGGCGACTATTCCTGCGCCTCCGATAAATAAAGAAAAAATAAACAGAGCTCTCCACATCCATGCCGGCATCGGGGTATATTCTCCCAGGCCTCCGCAAATTCCCGCGATTATACAGTCTCTATTCGATCTTCTTAAGTCCCAAAAACTTTTAGCCATTTCCCTCTCTTATTATATTTTGTTAGTATTAAAGTATACACGCTGCAATTAATTTTATTTATCCATGCTGTGTGTAACGGGAAAGATTTTTGTAAAATCAATCGTAGTGTGTATAATATAATTAATCATTTTTTTCCAGTAGAAGTTTTCTTAATTCGTTTAAAGCAGTTACTGTTGTTCTCCTTCTAATCATTTCTCTACTGCCGTGCATTTTGTGTTTTTTTACACAAATTTTGTTTAAGAATTTAGTTGCAGTATAAACCAGTCCTACCGGTTTTTCTACTGTACCTCCACCGGGCCCTGCTATTCCGGTTGTAGCTATTCCTGTATCAGTATTGAGGTTCCTCGATAAGCAAAGAACCATCTCCTCTGCTGTTTCACGGCTTACAGCTCCATAAGTTAGCAGAGTTTTTCCGGAAACTCCCAGAACATTTTCTTTTATCTCATTACTATATACTGTATATCCGCCTTTGAATACAGAGCTTACTCCTGCTAAATCAGTAATTTTAGATGAAATCATTCCTCCGGTACAGGACTCTGCTGTTCCTAATGTCCAGTTATTCTCTTTAAGTATACTGACAATTTCTTCGGCAGGATGAGTAAAACCCTTTGCAAGTATAGAATCCTTATAATAATCTCTGATAATATTCACTGCATTTTCTATCTTTACTTTTTCCCTGCCTGAAATCATTAGTTCGCAAATTCCCGGATTTGTTCTAAATGCAATATCAAAGTTTTTATAATCTTCCTTTAATATTTCTGAAATTCCCTCCTGAAAAGTAGATTCAGGTATTCCGATCGCATAAAGACTTTGATAAACGATTTTGTTTCCGTTATCTTTAAGTAATAAGGGAAGAACAGAAGCCGAAAACATCGGTTTTAGTTCAGCAGGAGGACCGGGAAGCAAAAATACAGACAAGTCATGCAATGCCATATGGATACCGGGTGCAGTACCATTTGGGTTGCTAATAGCTTCCGAGCCTTCAGGGATGTAAGTCTGTTTCACATTTGTAGGCGTGATAGTTGTTCGTCCTCTGTATTTCAAAAAATTCCTGAGGCTGGCCAACGCTTTCGAATCCTGTTTTAATTCTAAACCGAAAAAGTCTGCTGTAGCCTCTACAGTAACATCATCAGTTGTAGGACCAAGCCCGCCAGTTAAAATAATAACATCACTGTCGTGCCGGCAATCTTTTAAAGCCCTTTTTATATCTTCTGTATTATCTCTGACAGTGAGCTGCTGTCCGGGAATGATTCCATTTTTAAAAAGTTCATTTCCAATAAACAGCAAATGTGTATTTATTATCTTTCCTTTTAAAAGTTCATCTCCGATACAAATAATAGAAATTTTCATTTTTACCCCGAATAATTTGGGTTTAAAAGTATAACTGTTTTGCATTAAGTCGCTTTAGCAGTGACTTCACTGTGCCTCTAAATGCATGTTAACCTGCCACTCTTCAAAGTTCTTCGCCGGCCCCGGCACGGCAGCACTGCAAAAGCTCACGGAATCAGTTGTAAAATACACTGTTTATTGAATTTTAGCAAATAAAAGCTTTAAAGAATTTCTTTAAAGAAAATATTTATAAGTGCTTAATTTTAAATAAATTAATTTAAAAAAGGTAAAATTATTTACCAAAAACCAATGTTAATAACCTGTAAATAACTGTTAATAAAAATTAAATTTCCATTGCAAAAAGTGTAAATATTTATTTTTTTCAGGTTTATATCTTGAAATTTGTTTTATAGTAAAAGAAAAAAGTACTCATTTTATTTTGAGGCTAAAAATCTTTTAAACAATTAAAATTACAGTACTTTTCAGTTTTAAATTTATTTGTTAATTTATTCTCAGAATTATGAAAATAGGTTCATTTTAAATAAGCTTAAAAAGTTGTAAATAACCCACAGAAAACTATATAAAATTTGATAAAACAGTAAAACAATATATTATAGAATTAATCATTTTTTGAATCATTAAATATAAAAATAATCCCGTAAAAATTCTTTTTTACCAACAAAATATAAAGGATGCAAATATGATAAACTCTACCGGCTGGAAACAGTTGAAGCCCGGAAAACTTATGCCCGGGAAATTAAGAATAATTGACCAGACCAAACTTCCCGGAGAAGTAGTATATATTGAAACTGACAGCGCTGAAGAAATATATAACAGTATAAAGCGAATGGCAGTAAGAGGCGCCCCGGCAATTGGATGTGCCGCGGCTCTGGGTTTGGGAGCTGTTTGTCAACACAGCGATGCTGTAAGTAGAGATGAGTTTGTTCAGGAGGTAAAAAAAACTGCTGCCTATCTTAACAATTCCAGACCCACTGCTGTAAATTTGTCATGGTCACTTAACAGGTGTCTAAAAAAAATAGAGGAATCCGCTGAAACAGACATTTTCCTGTTAAAGGAATTACTGATTGAAGAAGGCATAGAGATACTGAATGAAGACTGCAACTTATGTAAATGTATTGGGGAACATGGTGCAAAGCTTTTAAAGGACGGTTATGGAATGCTTACTCACTGCAATGCCGGAGGTCTGGCTACCGGAGGCCCTTATGGGACAGCATTGGCCCCTGCATATATTGCAAATGAAAATGGCCTGAAAATAACTGTTTACTCCGACGAAACCCGTCCGCTGCTTCAGGGCTCCCGTCTGACTGCCTGGGAACTTATGAAAAACCGCGTAAATGTTGTAACTATTTGCGATAATATGGCGGCCCAGGTTATGAAAGAAGGAAGAATTGATATAGTTATTGTCGGTTCAGACAGAATTGCTGCTAACGGAGATGCCGCAAATAAAATTGGAAGCTATGGATTATCCATACTGGCAGACTATCACAAAATTCCTTTTTATATAGCTGCTCCATACTCTACTATTGACCCATCTGTTGAAAACGGTGATGAAATTCCTATTGAACAAAGGAATGCTGATGAAATAAAGAGAGGTTTTGGCAAGCTGACAGCTCCCAAAGAAGTCAATGTATATAATCCGGCTTTTGATGTTATCCCAAATGAACTTATTCACGGAATAATTACTGAAGAAGGTATTCTCAGGCCGCCATTTAAAGACAGCATTTATAAACTTTTAAAAAACAAAAAATGAACAGGTTAAATTTATGAAAATTGGCTATACAGGTTTAAACCTTCCTGAAGGCAAAGTCAAGTTTAAGGATGAAAGGCTTGCCGCACTCGAAAAGAAAGATAAACCCAAAAAAGTTTCCCCGTATTTCGCTAAATTTATTAAAGACGAATTCGTTCACTGTGATGTTATAGCTGTTAACAAAGATAGCATTCTTGATTTACTAATTTATGATATGGAAAAAGCTGAAGGCAGAATAGGGAGGGCTGCTAACGATTTAGAAAAGACACTGATGCAGAGGTGCATGGAGAATATGGAGAAGGAAATTCCTCTCTGCGATATTGATTTTTCAGAAAATGAACTTGAGATAATGAAAACTGCAAATTTCTACAGTTTTATACCGGTTCTGCAGCTTACTGATGAAGAAACTGATGATGTAAATTCGGTTATTCAGAAAGCCCTTGATAAAGCTGATTATATGTTTTTTTATACAAGCGGTCCTAAAGAATCGCATGCGTGGCTTGTAAAGAAAAACTCAGATATAGTAACCTGTGCCGGAAAAATTCATACAGACCTTGCCAGAGGTTTTATCAGAGGTGATGTTGTAACGTTTGAAGAATATATGCAGCACCATAACTTCAATGAATGCAAGTCCAAAGGAGTAGCAAGGGTTGTAGAAAAGGATTACATAGTTCAGCCTAATGAAGTGATTGAAATCAGGTTTAATGTTTAAAAATAAAGAGCACTGGCTCTCTATTTTTCATTTTTTTTATAAAGATTCCGGGCCTTTTCCGCTGAAGTTGTAATACCTTTTATCAAAGCTGAACTGAAACCTTCATGTTCCATTCTGTTAAGTCCGGCAATAGTACAGCCCAGAGGCGTAGTTACCCTGTCTACTTCAAATTCAGGATGATTCTCAGAAGTCAGGAGCAGGGTTGCGGCACCTTTAGCAGTCTGTGCCGCCATTTTGATAGCCTCTTTAGACGGAAAACCTATCTCTATCCCCCCCTGTGAAGCGGCTCTGATCGCTCTCAGAAAAAACGCTGTACCGCAGGCAGCAAGTGCGGTGGAAGAACTCATCAGCTCTTCTTCTATAACAAGTGTTTTTCCAACAGTATTGAAAATATTCTCTGCTATTTCTACAGATTTCTCATCAGCTTTATTGTAGCAAATACATGTCATAGATTCTTTTACGGCAACTGCTGTATTAGGCATTGCTCTGATAATAGTGCAGCTGTTTCCTATTTGCTCAGAAATCTGTGCAATCTTAACACCGGTAGCTACTGATATAAGCAAATGTTCTTCTCGCATGCCTGACTTAATTTCAACTAAAACCTTATTAATATGCTGAGGCTCAACAGCAACTATTATTACATCTGCAGCCTTAACAGCTTCGATATTATCATCAGTCAAAATAAAACCTTTATCACGCATATGCTCAAGCTTTTGTAGTTTTCTACGTGTAAGTGTTATATTTTCAGGTTTAAAAATCCCTGACTCATAAAGACCGTTGGCAATTGAAGTACCTAAATTCCCGGAACCTAAAATCGAAATCTTTAATTTATCCATAACGTCTTCCCTAATTCGCTATTACTTATATTTTTGCGGACTGCAATTTTTTTTCAAGTACATATTTGATCAATATAAAAATGAGGCCTTACCGGCATAATTCAGAATAAAGCCCTTATTAGAATAATTTCAAGTAAATTTTCATAAACGCTGTTGCAACTGATTGATTTTTACATTATATATAAAATATAATAATTAAAAAAATAAAAGAAAAAATGAATACCGCTTTAAAAAATAGTTTTTATTGGTTTTTTAGCGAAGCTCGACTGTAGCTTTGCCGGTATTCTATTAGTATAATATGCAGGGCCGCAGGCGAGCAAAAGCCGGCGGCCTTTTTCATATCCGGCCGAACAACCGGTTTTCTCTTACCTGATGCCTCAAAATAAAATATAATGAGGTGCAAAATGTTTTTAACAAAGACTGAAAGAAGAAGAAAAATTGTTCAGGAAAATATCACCCTTAAGAAAACAGCCGCCAAAGATTTGCTGTCAGCTTTTAAGGAAACTGAAACTGGACGAAGGCCGGTCAATATCGACAATACAGTTCAAATCGGTGACGGAAGCCTTTGCATTATCGGCGGACCCTGTTCTGTAGAATCAGAAACTCAGATAATGCAGACTGCCCAGTTTGTAAAAGAAAGCGGTGCTAAAATTCTGAGAGGCGGGTGTTTCAAGCCGAGAACCTCCCCTTATGACTTCAGCGGCCTGGAAGAGCAGGGTCTGAAGCTTTTACGTAAAGCCGGCGACCGTTTTGAAATTCCGGTAGTCACTGAAGTAATGGATACCAGGGATATTGAATTAGTAATGAAATATTCTGATATTCTTCAGATAGGCAGCAGAAACGCTATGAACTATTCGCTGCTGAGAGAAATAGGCAGAACAAATAAACCGATATTGCTGAAACGCGGCCTTATGATGACGATTAAGGAATTCATAATGTCTGCTGAATATATTCTTTCAGAAGGCAATATGAATGTAGTTCTCTGTGAAAGAGGTATAAGGACTTTCGAAACTGAAACAAGAAACACTCTTGATATTTCTGCAATTCCGGTTTTAAAAGAAAAAACAAATTTGCCGGTGATTGTTGATCCTTCCCATTCAGCGGGAAAAAGGTCACTGATCAAGCCGTTGTCCCTTGCAGCAGCAGCAGCAGGAGCCGACGGCCTTATGATAGAATGCCACATTTCCCCGGAATCCGCATTGTGTGACGGGAAACAGTCACTTAACAGGGAGGAATTCGAGGATGCAGTAAATTCGGTTTCTATAATATCAGACGCCATTCACCCCGTTTTATACTGATTTTTAAGGAATTCTGATACACATGAATAAAAAATTACCTTTTACTGTTTTGTTCTTTAAAAGTTTAATTCCTTTTTTCCATATCTGTTCAATATGTTTCTCCTTAGGTACAGAATTTCCTGCACAGTCATAATGGTCTGCGATTCCCAGAGCGACAGAACTGTATTTATTAACGGAAATTTCCATTTTTGAAAGTATCTTATTCTGACTGCGGGGGGGTTACAGGTTTGTCAGATTATACCCAAAAGGATTTGGTTTATTTATCCATCACACCATACGGTATGACCTGTATCGAATGATAAGGTCGAAAAATAAAGTGTATGTTCAAGTTCATTTACGAAGGACAAAAACCATAAACCGGATACACTTGTGTATAATTAATTCTCGATTAGCAGTTTTACGGCTTTTTTAATAAGGTTATCCATAATTTTAGTACTTGCCATGTAGTATTGTTCCGTTTTACTATTATCCGGCTTATAGGGTGTGGGAAAATCGGAACGGTTAAAAGCGACAAATATTGACCGTTTTGATTCAGGATAATAGAGAAATTTTGCTTCAACCCCTGCATTTTCTCCATCTTTACTGTAAACTGTTTCCCCATATTGATTTTTCTGCTTCGAAAAACCATAACAGTAAGCTATTTTTTTCCCCTTAACGGGAAGTTCTACAGTGGTTGAAAACATTAAATTATAGGTTTTCCTGTCAAGAAGCTCTCCACCGAAAAGGGAACGGCTCCAAATCAGCATATCATTTGCTGTTGTTACGCCTGATCCGGCAGTCCAGTCCCAGGATAAATTCCACCGTGAAGTATCAATCATTTTGTCAGCATATCTCATATCAAGCATTGAATACTTAAACCAGCAGTAGTCTTCTGCAAATGGTTCAGTTTTTTTCCCTGATGGAACAACTGCTGTGCGTTTCATTCCAATAGGCTTAAAAAAATAATTTTGCAGCAGTTTATTTACAGAAGTATCGGTAGCTTTTTCAGCGATAAGCCCCAGCAGGTAATAACCTGTATTCGAATATTTCCATTTTGTTCCCGGTTCAAAATCAGGTTTCTTATTTTTAATCAGAGAGAGTACTTTTTCGTGGCTCCATGCAGCTTCTGGATTTTCAGCGACCTTCTTCCAGAACTTTTCATTTCCTTCGTGATCGGGAACTCCTGAAGTATGATTAAGAAGGTTGGCAACTGTCATTTTTTCCGCGCTTTTTATTTCTGCATCAGGGAGCCATTTTGCAACTGTATCATCGAGAGACAGTCTGTTTTCTTCGATAAGCTTCATAATTAGAACTGAAGTGAACTGTTTAGTTACACTGGCTATCCGTAATTGAGTATCCGCAGTCATGTCCTGTCCAGTATTACAGGCTTTTCCAGCGGTGCCGATCCATTCCCCCGCTGGTGTCGTTACAGTCATCACAGCTCCAGGTATTTTTGTGTTCTTAACTGTATTATCAAGTAATGACTGAAGTTCGTTTACAGGTAAACTTGACGCTGCTGTTTTATCATTTACTCCGAAGTATATAGTCAGGGGAAAAATAAAGAATATAAAAATAACTAAAAACAGTATTAAAAAAACAGGAGTTGATTTGGGAAAAAGTACTTTTTTATACATAATGGTTCACTTAATTAGTCGTTGTATTAAGAAGTTTACAGCTCTTATGGGTATTTAAAACACAATTAAAAAAGTCTTAATATAAATTTATTCACCTATTTTTCAAGGCTATTAATAATGATTTTGAACAGTTTGCAGGTATTCTTTCCCTTTTTCAAGGTGGTTCTCGTGTGATACGTTCTCAAAAATATAAATTTCTGCTGTCGTTATTTTACTTTAAGATTGTCCAAATTCCTACAGCTATAAAACCGATACCGGCAATTACGGATAAAAGTTTAGGAGCAATGTATTTTGAAAGATAGTTACCGAGTAAGACGGCTAATGCAGATGCCAGAACCAAAGCTAAAGCAGAAGCTATAAACACAACCAGTTTTGAATATTCTTTATTTGTAGCGAAAAGAATTGTAGCAAGCTGCGTTTTATCTCCGAGCTCAGCAAAAAGAACTGTGATAAAGATTGTTAAAAAAAAATTCATATTTATATCAGTTTTTGTCTCTTATCTTTGAATACCGGGGTATGCCCAGATTCCTGCACATCTTAATACATCCCTGAAAACAATGATTTTTTCGTGCAGTGTTACTTTCATAGCTTCAATTTTCGACTTATAGTCCAGGTAAACGAGATTAGTAACTGGGATGTTGAGATTATCCTTGAAAAGTGCGGTTTGAAGTACAGAATATGCTCTGCGCATATGACTGGCGCTTGTGACTAAAATGATTTTTTCAGGTTTTAGTTTCTGAATAATTTTGGAAGCAAAAAGGGCGTTGCCGACAGTATCTTTTGACTGATCCTCCATATATATTCTTTTTTTGTTGACTCCTTTATTAATCAGCCACTGCTGCATCACATAGGATTCAGTCATGCCTGAACGGGGCATACCGCCGGTAACAATTATTTTTGATTTCGGATTCAGTTTATACGCAGCCAGCCCCTGTTTCAGTCGTTCAACCAGTGCAGGACGTGCCGAGCCGTCTTCAGCAAGGGCATAGCCTAAAATTATTATAACGTTATTTTTTGAATCAAGCTTCTTAGGTTTGACATTTAAATTAATAGAGAAATTTTTCTCTGTGTTGTTAATAATATTCAGAAAACTGTCAAATTTTTCAGGATAAAACCTTTGCAGATCGTCTATCTGTTTTTGATAAACGTTTGTATCGCCGGTAATAATACTGTACACGCCAAGTAGGAGTTTGGCATTAAAATTTTCAGGAGCAAGCTTTACTATGGTTTTGTAAATTTCAATTGCTTTTTTTACTTTACCCTGCAGAATCTGTGTAGAAGCTACATCAAATTTGAGATCAAGCCTGTAAGGAGCCAGTTCTGCTGCTTTAGCGTAGTTATATTCTACAACACCCAATTTCCCTCGGAGAGTTATACCCTTAAAAACTTTAACCTTATTATTCTTTATTTCGTTGCCATGCCGGAAATTAATTATAGCTTTCCGGATATACTGTTCAACTTTGGCCTGGTTAGAATAGTTAACCTCAATTTTCTCGGTAGAAGCAGCTCCTAAAGTAATTCCGCAAATCAGTAATATCGCAATAGCAGCAGTTAAAAATTCTTTTTGTTTTTCTAACATTTTTAGTCCCTTTCTTATTATGAACTACCGTTTTAATTTAACAATTTTGATTTTGCCTGGATAACTATGCCGTGCTTTTCGAGCAGTGGAATTATTCTAAGAACTTTTCCGTGTATAAAAATCCACAACTTACGGTGTGGTTCAAATACTGTCGAGTGCATTATCATTTTTGCTTTTATTTTATTTCTAATGCACCACATAAGGAATATAGCTCCGTCAAACATATGGTGTTTTTGCCAAAGTTTACTTCCAAAATCATAGTCTGAAACAATTAACTCATAACCGCCGAAAGTTTCTTTTTCAAGTACTTTAAGTTTAGCTTCTTTAATCGAAGTGGCAGTTTCAACATGATACCCTGAACTTTTAACGGTTTTACTGACACCATTAAGTTCATCATGTTTGTCATCAATAACGAGTGCGGATTTATTTTTTTTCATTTTTGCGAATTTAGTTAAGCGCTTTTGTCTCTCCGGCTGCTGCATTTTAAAGCGGAAGGAGAGCTATTAAACTCGGACAGCCATAACATCATACGACATCAATTTTAGCTACAGCCTATACACAAAACTGAGAATTGCTCCCCACTACCTGATCTGGATTCATCAACAAGCTCCCTTTCTAAAACATGATTATATTGTATTTTCCCGTTATAATCTATCACCTAAATCATGGAATCGGATATTATTAAATATCCTTCTTAATTATAATAGAATGAGAAAGGTATTACAATAGAAAAATTATTACAAGAAAATTTTAGTAAAAATATATTTCAGAAAGTATTTTAAGCTTATGTAATATGCTGTTTGAATTGTTATGTTTTAATTATACTTTTAATTAGACGGCTTACGAAAAGTTTTTATACACTGCGGCCAAATTATTTTGATACGGTTTAAGGCTTTTTCTGAAAATACTTTTCGGCAACGTCAAATTTTACTGTTTTATTTACAAAAAGCTTGCTTTATAACACTTTATTATGGAATTAAAAACTGTCAAAATTAACAGGTTACCGGGGATATTCGATCGCTTTTCCTTAAAAAATCTTCAAAAAGGGATAAATATAATTTACGGGCCTAACGGCAGCGGGAAAACCTCAATTTGCAACCTGGTAAAAACTTCATTATGGGAAAAGAAGGCTAAAAATCTTTCAGATACGGATGCTGTTTTAGAGTGGGCTGACAGTGAAACTAAATATAATACGGATATATTCAATTCTGTCAAATGGAACAGCAGTGATTCAGGCGGTGCACCAAGTGTGCCTGCAGAAAATCTTGCAGAATGTTTTCACATATCTATTTCTGAAATGTTTGATTCGAGTCATAATACCGAGGTTGAAATTGCAAAAAAAATATATACTGAAATGTCAGGCGGGTGCGATTTTAACATCTTAAAAGAAAAGAATAAAATACCTCCAAGGGCTTTAAAAAAAGAAATTGCAGAATATGAACAGCTTATAAAAGAAAAAAGAAAGCTTGAAAATATTCAAGATGGACTCGCAGAAAAACAGGACAAAATTGCAATCCTCAAAAAAGAGCAGATGGAAGCTGTCAAGGCAGGGAAAAAACTATCAGAACTTGAGCAGATTGACGCTTATTTGGAATTACAGAACAGCCTTAACAGAACAGAAAATAAGCTTGACGCTTTTCCTGAAATAATGGATCGGCTTACAGGCGATGAACTGGACACCCTGAAAAAGCTTAAAAAAGAAATTTTTTCAACGAACGAAAAAATCAGAAAGACAGAAAAGGAGATTGGAAAAGCTGAAAAGGAACTGTCGGAGCTGGAACTTCCACCGGATTGCCCTTCTAAGGATGACCTGGCATTAGCTCAAAAAATAATTTCAAGGCTTAGGACCCAAAGCTTTACATTAGACAGCACAATTAAAGATTTTTCTGCTTCCGAAAAGAAATTAAATTCCATTACCGGCGTTTTAGAGCAATACGGAATTTTCAGTGAAGATGATGAGTTTTTTTCTCCTGATACTTTAAAAGAATTTTTAAATTTTAAAAAGAAAAGTTCAGATCTTAGCTATGAAATTAATGTTGCCGAACAGCAGAAAAAAAATACTGAAATAGAACTGAAAAAACTTGAGAGTGAAAACCTTTCCGATTTTATAAATGAAGATACACGTTACATTCTTAAATTTCTACAGAAACGTTTGCGTATCCCTGAATTGAACCGAAATATTTACGTTTACCTGCAAAGCGCCTTTTCAGGGCTGCTGTTTGTTTCCGGGTTTTCTACCTTTTTTCTTTCGTGGGATTTATTTCTGCCTCTGATTTTTGCCGGTGCATTTTTCGGTACATTTATATATCAGTTTTTGGCAAGGCTGCAAAATAGAAAGCTGATGAAAAGTATAGAATCTGAACTGAAGAATTATTATGATAATGAAATTATCGACAAAGAAAATGCATTGAAAAAAATAGAAGAATTATTAGCCGACAGGGCTTTTTATGAAGCAAATCAGAAAAGGATAGCAGCTTTAAATGCGTTAAAAGAAAATTTTGAAGAAGTAATAAAAGATAAATCAGAAGAGCTTAGAGGATTGCTAAACAAAATTAAACAAAACGGTTTATTTAATAAAATTAAAGATTATGTCCTGGAACCCGAGCTTCAGGATATCTTAAATATCATAGATAATTTCAGAAATGAGTATTTCAAAAAAATTGAGCAGGAAGAAAAAAAACAGTTTTTAGAAAAAAGCTGCCTAAGATTGAGCGATAAGATTTTCTCACTTCTTAAAATGGACAGGGACGAAATGACTGAAGCAGAAAAATTTGAAGTATTATTTAACCGTATTAACAATAATATCCAGGCTAAAGAAAGGCTGCTTGGAGTTATAAGGACAAAGCAGCAGTATCTTGCTGATTATCGTGAAAAGCTGCACTCTTCAAATCTCCAGAAATTGAAGTTAATGGAAAAACTGGAAATGGAAGATTTAGAAAATGCTGAAATTACAATATCCGGCTATCTTGAAAGACTATCGCATTTCCGAGAACTGAAAAAGGAAAAAATAAAATTTCAAAACCAGCTGCAGGGCAAGGCGGATATAAAGGAAATACTTGATAATTACGACATCAACAAAATGGATGAACTGAAAATTGAGTTGAGAAACAAGTCTGATAATCTTGAACAAATAATTGAAGAAATAAAAGAAATACAATCCGAAATCAAATATGCCGAAAAAGAGAGAAAATTATTTGACTGTGATAATAAAATAGCTTTTTCAAAATATAAACTTGACAACACAATAGATGAAATTTTAAAGAAACTGATTTCCGAATTTATAATCGAAGAGGTTGAAAAGCGTTATGAGCTAAACAATCAGCCCAAAATAATGCAGGACGCAGTAGGCCTTTTTGCTAAATTTACAAATAACAGATATTTTTTAAAAATAAAAAATGCTTCTGCAAAACCATTTTTTACTGTTATTGACAACGATAGAAATTCGGCTCTGCACTTGAACCAGTTATCGGACGGGACAAAAATCCAGCTTTTCCTTGCGGTTAGAATAGCTTTTATTAAATCTGTTGAAACCCGATATACTACACTGCCTATCTTTTTTGATGAAGCATTGTCAGTAACAGATTCACGGAGATTCAGCGAAATTGCATCAACTTTATTTAAAATATCCAGGGAAAACAATAGGCAGATTTTCTATTTAACCAGTGATTATAATGATGTATTAAAGTTTCAAAAAGCCTGTTCAGATTCAGACAGGAATCTTTTAAATGTTATTAACTTGGGAAAGCTGAGGCAGTTAGCCATGAAAAACGAGAACTATAAACTGCCCGAACCTGAAGAAGAGGGGGTTCCGCATCCGGCAAACTGCGGCTACGATGTCGAAAAATATTCAAAGCTTCTTAAAATTCCTGAATTTAACCCATACAAAACCGTTACCAGCAACCATCTGTTTCATATTCTCAGAGATAAACCTAAAATATTATTTAAAATCCTTTCTGAACTGAAAGTTTATACAGTAGGCCAACTGCTCTATCTGCTTGAGAATAACGAAACTGCCTGTAATAAACTGTTAACTTCAAAAATTGTAGAACTACTGAAATTAAGGCATTTTATAATGAAAAATTATCAGCGGGAATGGCTGAAAGGCAGAACTAAACCTGTTTTTCCAGGTATTTTCAATTCCCTTCTTGGAAACAGTAAATTTTTAAGTCCCATAAGAGATATTTTAGCTGAGATTAATTATGATACCGACAAATTCCTGTATATAATAAATAATAATACTGATAAGAGACTGAAAGGTTTTATGCAGGTTAAAAAAACCGAAATCGTCGACTTTTTGAAGAATGAAGGGTATGTGCCTTCTGAAAAAATTTTAGAAAAACACGTAATACATTCAAATATTATGAAATTATTTGATAATACTGATAAATACAGCAATTACACTGCAGAAAAATTAATTAGTGAAGTTAATTTTATAGCTGTAACCTTCAAAAACTTTTATTAAAAAAACCTACTATATTCCGATAATTAAATCGGCTTTTGTATATTATGAAAAAGATAAAAAAATATTTACTAATATCAGTTTTAACAATCATTGCTTTGTATTTTTTAATTACCAGTTCATTTGTATTGAAACTGATTCTTCAACCGCTGCTTTCTCATGTTTTCGAGTTTCCTGTAACAGCCGAAAAAGTCAGTTTTCACCCCCTCTCATCCAGGCTGGAACTTGAAAATGTTAAACTCGGGTATCAGGATAACCCTTTCGTAGAGGGTGAAAAGGGTTCTTGGAGAATTAACGATTTATTAGGCCTTATATGCGGAAAAGTTGATTTTTCAAATATAGAGCTGGAAAATGTTGCCTTCAGGGCTGTAAGCTCAGAAGACGGCAAATGGAACTTTCCCTGGATGTACAATTCAGATAATGAAATTTCAGGTAAACCAGACGGGTCTGACGGATTGGAAGAACGGCCGGTAAAACTGAAACTGTCAGATATAAAAATTCGCAATGGCAAAATCCTTTTGAAAAGAAAAAGAAAAAAACCTCAAGTAAGTTCTGAAATGGTTTTTAAAAATTTAAATGTTGAATCAGATTTATTTGCCAATAATAAGAATACGGGGATTAAATACTCCGGCAACCTGATGATCAACGGTAGAAAGGTTAACCTTAAGAATAGTAATATTTCCGGAAAGATATCAGGTTATATAGACAAATGGACTGTACCTGCAAGTTTAATATCTGAGTTTTATTTAAAGAATGCCAAGGGGAATATAAATAATTTAAATTTAAAAGACAATGAAGTTAAACTGCTAACAAATATTTTCACTGAAGGCAGCAGGCTTTACTTCAGAAAACTGGAATTTATTGAAAGACACGGAAAAAATATAAAATCCAATATATCACTCTCAGGTGAAATAAATTTAAAAGATAATGAAGGAAAACTGCATGTTAGAACAAGGCCTGTTTCTCCTGAAATACTTAATTTATTTTTCAATACCCTGACAAACTACAATTTTGGTAACATGAAAATCTTTTATAATGGAATAATCGGTATAAACGAGAAGGAAATCAAAAACAGTGGAAAGATAATTATAAATGATTTCCAGATCCGTAAGAAAACTGAAGAAACAAAAGCAAAGGTTGTACCTTACGATATTAATTTAGATTATGTACTCAACTATAAATATCCCCAGAAGCTATTGACAGTTAGTAAATTAAATTCATTTTTTTCAAAGGACATTACCGGGCAAAAAAGATTTAACTTCCAGAAAATCAAGAAGGTCATGACTATTGATCTGAATGATCCTGTAACCTTTAGTTTAAAAAAATCCAAAGCTTATATTATTGGAAACAAATCTACCGGCAGGATTAAATTGAATAATCTTGATATTAGATTTTTAAATTCATTTTTAATCGATTTCCCGGAAATCAGACTTAATTCTGGCATTAGCAACGGCAGTTTCGGCTTTGAAGTAATACCCGGTACAGACTGTATTGATTTCAGCGGGAAGTTTGATACCAAAAAGCTTTCTTTTAGAATAGGTGATTACTGCCAGAAAGATATTCACATTGTACACAATTTCCAATGTACTTTGAAGAATTTCAAAAAGTTGAAACTTAATCCCTTTTCCTTCAGGCTTTTCTCTGAAAAGAGGAAAATACTTAATACTGTCTTAAATGGCTTTATTGACTTTTACAACAGGAAAATGGACTTTACTATCTATATACCGCTTCTCAGAGATACGATTGGAAGATATCTACCGAAGCCGGTAAGAAGGAATCAGGTTTTTAAAAAGATTATAAGCCAGTTAAAGCCTTTTCAACTCAGTATATCATTAACAGTTAAATTGGATAAACGAACCAGAACGGCAGAAGTTGGAGAAATAAAAGTAAAAATCAAGTCGGATAAATGTAGTGATACATCCCTGAAGCTTAAAAAGTTTATACCTCTGACCTGGAATGAAAAGCAGTTTATACCTAAAAAAGATTTTACAGTATTTGCTGAAATAAAAAATCTAAACACTTTTATAATAAACGATTTGTTACCGGCGGAAAGGCCATTCTCTTTTACTTATGGTGATTTTGATACTTCATTCAAATGCATGATGGTAAAAAATCTGTCAGAACTCAAAATGGACGGTAAACTTAATGCCCTTGATTTCGGAATACGAAATTCATCAAAAAAAATAGACAAACTTTCTTTTACTTCATTATACCACCTCGGCTACGAACCTCAAAATGATAATATTACCGTCAGAGATACAAACGCTATTTTAGGTGTTAACAGGAGAAATGCTTTGTCGTTTGAAATTACAGGCCTTTTCAACACCCAAAACAATACTCTCGACTTAAATGCTGAAATTTTCGATTTAAACAAACAGTTTTTCTCTTTAATTCCAAAGGTTACTACTGAAAAGATTATAAAACTAAATACAGCAGGTAAAGTACTTATTAAACACAAAAAAGGAAACAGCGATGTTCGTGCAGACCTAAAACTAAACGGGCTGAAATATACTTCAGATAAAACCGGGAAAACGATTGTTCCGTTTGATAGTGGAACGGTCAAACTGGATTATGCCGGTAATGATAAGCGCTCTATCCTAAAAAAAGGACAGTTTAAACTTCAGAAAGACAAAAAAACTGTACTGGACATAAATATCAAAGGGGGAAAAGAGAAAACTGCCGGAGAAGAAAAGACAACATTAAATATTTATTCAGAAAAAATATATGTAAATTGTCTTAATAATCTGCTTAATGCATTTACAACTCCCCAAAAGAAAACAATAAAAAAACCGGAAAAATTGAAAAATGTTACAAGGAACAGGACAATCAGCGGTTTTAGCCTGGATGGAAAATTATTTTTAAAGAATGTTTATTTCAGTACTTTTACGGCCGGACAAATATTCACAGACATTACACTGAAAAAAGGTATTCTTACTTTATCTCCGGTAGCTATCAGGTTAAATCAAAGCAATATTAAAGGTAAAGCTAAATTTAACCTAAAATATAAAAACGTTTATCCATATTTTATAAAACTGAACTGCAGCTCCGTACCGCTTAAAACTTTATTGAATGCCTTCAATATTCCGAATAAAGGTTCTGAGGGAGACATTAAGAAAATAAGTATTTTATTAGAGGGAGTAGACCCGCCGTTTTCTGAATCAAAATACAAAAAGTTAAAGGGGTTTTTCATATTACAGGCTGAAAACTTAGCCCTTCCTTTGACTTTGATGGAATATAAACTGTTTAAAATTATGTTTATTCCTATACAGATTTTGTCCAGATTAAGGCAGCTGGTTCCTAACGGCCTTGCGCCTCAGTCTGTCACAAAGACACTGATCTCAACTTCTGAAATATTTTCAAACCTGAAAAAGGTGCACTTCAAGTCTGCAACAATTAAATTAGATGCAAATAATGATATTAAAATATCTAATTTTTCTCTTAAAGGGAATAGTACAGACTTAATACGTTTCATGGAATTTAAAGGTTTAATAGAGTTGAACAAAAAAATTTGTATTAATACTCATACTGATGTTAGCGGCTTACATTTCCCTATTGAAATAAACGGAACACTGGATGAGCCTGAAACAAATTATAAGAAATTTCTGTTATTTTTTATGAAAGATAACGCAATAAATATTTTAAATCCCAAAAATCTTGTAGACTTTACTTTAGACGTTGGAAAAGGATTAAAAAATACAGTTACCGGAACTGTAGAGTTCCTGGCTACCCCTTTAAAAAAATAAACCCCAGAGTATGAAACCTTTTCCTGGAACTTTTTTCGCTGAACTTTCAGGGAACCCTTTTCAAAAAGTATATATAAATTATTAAATTAAATGTCAAACTTTTTTGTCTGGAGCGAATATTACAGAATATAAGCTAAAACGGATCTTTCGTTATTAGTTCGATGCTAAGTAGAGGCTAAATATTTTTCAAAAAAGTAGCCACGATGTATATAGCAGAGTTAAAAAAGAGACAAAATGGAAAACTGTATAAAACAGTACTGATACGTGAATCCTACAGAGCAGACGGAAAGGTGAGGCATAGGACAATTGCAAACATAAGCAAGTTGCCGCCTGAATGTATTCGTCACTTAAAAAAATATCTAAAGGGTGAAAGAGGTGATTTTAGTTTAAATGATTTACAGAACGGCAAGACTTATGAATACGGAGCATCATTTGCTTTAAAATCACTAGCCTCAGAAATAGGGCTTGACTCAGTAATATCTTCGACAAAAACACCCTGGCGGGAAAATGTACTTGCAATGATTATCGGAAGAATACTATACCAGGGAAGCAAATTGAGTCTTGTTAATACTTTTATGGATACAGCATTATGGGAACTTTGCGGTCATATTTTCGGAGAACGTCCTGACGCAGAAAAACACTGCTACAGGCCAATGGATGAATTACTTAAAAGAAAAAAGAAAATAGATTCTAAATTAGCAAAAAAGCATTTTAAAAACGGTTGTATAGTTTTATACGACATAACAAATACCTGGTTTGAAGGTGATTATAAATTTTCAAAGGAAGTTACTTTTGGTAAGCCTAAAGGCGGGAAGCACGGATACAAACAAATTGCTCTTGGACTTTTAACTAACAGTGAGGGGTGTCCTGTTGCCGTGGAGATATTCAAAGGAAATACATCAGATCAAACAACTGTACTTGGTCAAGTAAAAACCATTTCTAAAAAATACGGAATAAAAGAAGTCATATTTACCGGTGACAGAGGAATGTTGACTCAAAAAAGAGTTGATGAAATTAAAGAAACTGATTTCAAGATAATAACCGCATTAACTCATAGTGAACTTAAAAAAGTACTGGAAAAAGAAAGTATCCAGCCTGAATTATTTGATCAGATGAATATTACAGAGATAATCGATTCTGAGGACCCCCAGACAAGATACATGCTTTGTAAAAACGAAAATGAAATGATAAAAGAAACTGAAACACGCAATAGATTAATAGAAAAAGTAAAAGATTTACTAAGTAAAAAAGCAGCTGTTAAAAGAAAAAGGAACCCGCAAAAAGTTGCAGCAAGTATTGGGCGAATATTTGAGAAATACAGAATACAAAAATTTTTTGCTTGGCATGTAGGCGATAACGGGGAAGTTTTATGGAGCTTAAAAGATGATATCATAGAAAAAGAAAAAGCCCTGGATGGTTGTTATGTAATTAAAACTGATGCGGATAAAAAGATGATAAATAAAGATGAAGTTGTAGAGGGCTACAGGAATCTTCAAAAAATAGAACAGGCATTCAGAAATATGAAAACTGTTATGCTTGAATTAAGACCTGTTTATCATAAAACTGATGAAAGAATTAAAGCACATATTTTTATTGTCATGCTTGCATATTACTTGCAGTGGCATGCCACACAAAAATTAAAACCGTTATTTGACATAGACAATGCCGGAAAAGATAAACGCTGGACTTTTGCAACTGTAATTGACAGACTGAAGTCTATAAGGAAAATTGAGAATGTTATAGATGGTGTTGTTGTTAAAAAAAATATTTCAATGCCTGATACTGAACAGAAAAAAATACTCGAACTGCTGGATGTGAAATTAGCGTAGACAAGAAAATTTAAAAGTTATTTTACTTTAAATGCTTATTTATAAATG
>JAIPJT010000024.1 GCA_021733985.1 Victivallales bacterium
CAAAAAGGAATATTATGAGAGTTTTAATTTTGATAATATTTGCTCTTTAAAAGGCAAGTCACTGATAAATTATATTAGAGATATGCTTTTTCAGTGTGCAGGGTGATTTTTTTAACTCTCAAAATAAGGAATGTTCAGTATTCCACAATTCTCCTGTGTTGTTTATCGATAAGTTTAATTCCGGTGTTATAATCATCGAGCCATTCAAAAATAGGCATTTAGACCTCCTTTGTTGCTTCTTATCATAAATATATATTTTAACCCAAAATAAACATTTTTTCAATAAAAGGAATTCAATCCCGCAGACATATGTAAAAAAATATTCACTTCATTTTGGGTTACCCGGGCTTTACGACACATTACAGAAACTTCAATAATTAATATTTAAAAAAAACAGAAGGCACAAAATTTATATTTTTTCCACTGCCGACTAATTTTATTTCTAAAGTAAAACTTTAAAAAAATCATTGAAATCAAATGATAACTGTGATAGAAAATATACTATTGAATCTGTCCTTTCTTTTGTGCCTGATTTCTAATATAGACAAGAGGAGTTATCATGAATTTTCTCAAACTTATAAGAAATTTTTTTAAGATTATGCTTGGGGGTTCAGGAGCAATTGAAATTTATCTCGGCTGTTTCCTTGGTCTGCTTTTAGGAATAATCCCCGGACTAAACCTGACATCGGCAATAATTATTTTGCTGATCCTGATACTCAATGTTAATTTAGGAGCTACTGTTCTGTCTTTTGCATTAGGCGAGATTTTGCTTTATATTTTAGCACCTGTAACCTACAGCCTGGGGTATATTTTAATTCACAGTACAATGCTCAATCCGTTATTTGTTTTCTTATGCAATTCTCCATTTACCGCACTTCTTGGACTGCAGAATTACTGTTTAACAGGCGGCCTTGTTCTCGGTTCTGTAATTGGACTTGTTTTTGCCTATATTTTCTCAAAAATCATTTTTATTATAAGAAAAGGTATGGATTTAACAGGTACATCAGGAATTTTAAATAAAATTTCTAAAAATTTCCTTGCCCGGTTTATCATAAGAATTGTTTTTGGTAAAGCTAAATATGATGACCTGAAGAAGAGAAAGAACAAAATTGTAAGGAAGGGTTTTCTGTATCCATTTACAGTTATTATAATTTTAATTGCCGTGTTTCAATACTTTTTTTTACCCCATATGCTGGAAAACTATTTGGTTGGGCAGCTTCAGGAACTGGCAGGTGCTGAAGTTAATATCGGAAAATTTGACTGTTCAATTTTCGGCGGTGATATCAAACTCAGGAAGCTTCAGATAACAGATGCTGAAAAACCGGGAAACAATGCTGTCTCAATAGATACAGCAAACTGTGAATTCAGTGTAATGTCACTACTCGCCGGAAGAACAGTAATCGACCTGCTTGCATTAAAAGGTCTGAGGACTGATACAAAACGTAAAACTCCCGGAAAAGTTTTTGTGTCAAAACGGAAAACAGAAACTGTCATAGAAACCGGCAGTTCTGATACAGAATCAGTTAACTGTATTCTGGAAAAAATCAAAAAAGGCAGTAGGTACCTGGAAAAGATACAGGAATATGTAAAGCTCTCAGAAGAAAAGAAAAAAACCGAAACTGAAGAAGAGAAAGTAGAAACACCCAAATTACAAAAAGAAAGATACATTGAATACCTGACATTATCCGCAGAAAGCCTTACAGCAGATAATCCTGCTTTATTAATCAAAAATATCAAAGCTGACTCTAAACTCCCATATCCGATGGAAATTGAAGTTGAAAATTTTTCAACGGACCCTGATTTAGTAAGACAGCCTTTGATTGTTGAAGTTAATCCAAAAAAAGAAAACACGGGCCCAAAAATTAAAATGAAACTTAATACACGGGGAAAATATAATAGAACAGGTTTTCTCAGTTTAAATATTATAGACTTTAATTTAGGAAAATTCGAAATTTCTTCTCAGTTTCCATATAAACTCAAAAATGCAAAAGCGGATATTGAGGTGTCAGGAAAATTCACAGGAAAAAAAATTGATTTACCAATGTTAGTAAATATAAAAAATTTAGAACTTGACAAAAAAGCCTCTTCTAAAATTGCATACCTTAATACTTCAAGTCTTAAGTCTATTAAAAGTATTCCGCTGTATTTCAATGTTACCGGAACAGTGGACAGTTTAAAGATTCTGCCCGATAATGGAAAAAATATAGAAAGCCTGAAGTCTGTATTTAAAAGACAGGCAAAAAACGTTTTGTCTGAGAGTATTGATGATCAACTCAAAGAAAATAAAAATTATATACCCAAAAAAGTTCGGGAAAAATTAAAAACAAAGCATACAGAAAAGCTTAAAGAATCAATTCTCGGAGTATTTAATTAGCGTTAATCTTCGTTCGGCAAAGTTTTATCTATTTGAAACAAATTGGTAGTGCGCGATCATTCGCCGTAATACTCGATAATAGTTACGACTAAAACTGCCTGGCCAGCGTAGTGCCCGAACGGTACGAAGCGGAGTGAGCCGTAGCCCCTCGACTGCGGGACAACGGCTTAGCGCGCCGTAAATACAGCACTGTTTATAAATGTATTATATTTTTACAATTAAATAGGAATCTTATCCAAATATAATAGTTGATGTTTCAGGGGGAGCGCTGTACATATCAACAATATACAATCGTTCAGGTTTAGTTAAAAAAAAGAAAAAAAATACTGAAATTTTTCAGGAAAATGATATTATAATAATAAATTTGATTCAGGAAAATGTTTAAATTTAAATACTAAGAAAGGCTGATAATGAGTTTAGGCAAAGAATTTTCAAAGGGAATCTGGAAAGAAAATCCTGTTTTGGTATTACTTCTTGGCATGTGTCCCGTATTAGCTGTAACCGGAGACGCATATAACGGCCTGGGCATGGGAATAGCTTCAACATGTGTCCTGCTCGGCAGCAATACAGTTGTATCTTCATGTAAAAGTTTTATTCCAAAAAAAGTACGTATACCATGTTATATAATCATAATAGCTACTTTCGTCACCATGGTAGGGCTTGTTCTTAAGGCATACCTGCCTGCACTTGATAAAGCACTGGGAATATTTATACCGCTTATTGTTGTAAACTGTATAGTTTTAGGCCGCGCTGAAGCCTTTGCAGCAAAAAGTACAATTGCAAACTCTATTGCAGATGCTCTCGGTATGGGTCTCGGTTTTACTCTGGCATTAGTAGTGCTGGGCGGAATCAGGGAGTTCCTCACAAACGGAACACTTTTTACAATACAGTTTGTTCCGGGCTGGAATGTAAGTTTCCTTCTATCAAACAGCCCTGCCGGTGCTTTTATTGTTCTCGGATTACTCATAGCCGGAATGAACTGGCTTAATATGATGAAGGCCAAAAAACAGGGAAAGGTATTTGAACCTCCTAAACACCTTGACTGCCGTCAATGCAATATTTGCAATATGGAAGATATTTAGTTTTCCTGAACAAACACAATATTGTAATGTATTTACAGTTAATGCTGTATTTGCGGCACGACATGCCGCAGCAACACAAGGCAGGCTGTTTTACCTTCCTGTCCGGTATCCCGACGGGACAGGGCCGCATCCTGCATTTCTGTTTCTGAAAGGAGTAAACTTCGTTTATTTATTAAGATAAATCATTTTAAATGAAAAAAAAAATACATAAAATTAAGTTTTTTTCAGCCCGGGATAAGGGAATAGCTACTGTACTTACCCTGGGAATTCTTGCACTTTTAGCAGCTCTTGCAGTAAGCTTCGTCTCCGAATCAATCCTGCTCGATAAAATTTCAAAAAACAGCCTGGACCTCGAGCGATCCAGGCTTATGGCACAGTCCATGGTTCAGCGCACTATAGCAGTAGCGAATAAATACAACGAAACCACATCATCAAGCCTGATAGATTTTCACTCTACCCTGATCAGCGGGGATACAGCTGTTACAGATGAACTCAACGAGGCTATCACAACAAACTTTAATAATATTCGGTACTACCAGTGGAACGCCACAGATCCCGATTCTCCGTGCTGGCAGTATATACGAACAATAAGAAACTCAAACAATGACAGTCAGATTATCGGACGTGTAGCCTACGTTACAGTTAATAATATCGGAAAACTTGATCCGTCCGTAATCGTAGATTCGGGTGCATCAGGTAATGCAGTAACAGAAGACACCAGCCTGTATACCTCTTACGGAAACATTGGCCGCCCCGGTAAATATGTTAATGAAATATTTATGAGAAATCTCGATTCAGATTCGAGCTATTTCACAAATGCACAGTTAAAAACAATGAGTGCAGACAATGCGACTCCCCCAGGTGAACTTCCATCAAATTCCCGATGGTTCGACCTGTCAGAAATGATCGGAGCAGTAAATTCCAATGCCACGGAAGATACAAGAACACGTTTCAATAACTGGTTCACAACAGATGCTCCAAAGGACCCGGAAGCATTCTGGATAGATGTTGATAATGATGATACAATTGACTCACAGTATGAACTGTTCCACAGATTTAATTTAAGAAGGAACGATTGGGGTTTGTTGTCCGTCTCTGATATTACAGGTGCAGATGCAGTACTTCATACATCCTCCTACACAAATGCAGCAGTAAAATGTATCCCATGGCTGAAAAACTGGAAAAGTTCCGGCGGGATGGGCTCTGCTACCAACTGCAAAAACCAGATCATAGCAAATCTGATAGATTACTGTGATACAGATACAGAACCGACAACTGATTATCCAGGAACGTCTCCTCCAACATATTTAGGCCATGAAAATGTTCCCTATATTAATGAAATTAAACTGGAAATAGAAGGATATATTGAAGAGGATGCAAGTTTCCGGTACAGGGCTCATATTGATATAGTATCAGCATCACTTGAACTTGTTAATATGTACGGTGATACTATAGCTGCGGATGCTGAAATTGATTTTGGATTTGAATCAGATGTATATGTTGATGACGGATTGGGTGATTATTATACTTATAATCGTACTTCAGATGCAATAGACCCGATAGAAATAAACTTCGGTTCTGTATCATCAGAATCCTACACTGTAGAAACAGGCACAGTAAGCTATGTTTCAAACTGGACAGACGCTTATGACTCTTCAAGGGACAGGTCTTTTACAGATTTTATAATAACAGAAATTTTAGTTAAACTAAAAGATTCTAATGGGAATATTATTAACTGTTCAAGTATTGTTGAGGGACAAACAGGTTCAGAGGATTTTTCATTTGACGGCTCTACAGGAACTGTTTACTTTCATGGACAGGTTGCCGACCCGAGACAGAACCTTCTGGAAGATGACTGGGCCGGCTACGATTTTACTACGGTAGACCCGGTAGATACATTAGACACAAATAATGCCTCTTACAATCCTGACCAGGGGGCCGGCTATGACACCGAATCGGAAAATGCCGATCCCTGGGATATTTCCACCGCCTATATCAGAAATGCTCCGATGGAATCCCCCTGGGAACTCGGTTTTATCCACCGGGGCAAAAAATGGCAGACAATTAACCTGAAAGCCTATGATGATGCTGATACTCAGGGAGCAAAATCAGGAGCGGGAGGAGACGCCTACTCAAACGGCGACGCGAACATCCTCGACCAGGTTAAAATGACTTCCGCAACTGAAACTTACGGTAAAGTTAATATTAATTCACCCTATCCGGAAACCGATGCGGACTCTGTCCCGCAATGCGAAATATATAAAGCACTGTTTACAGATGTCTATTTTGGAACAAATCCTGAAGATCCCGGAGAAAAAACAGGAGCCACACAAATAACTGCAGCACATGCGGAAATTCTGGCGGAAGATATTGTCACCAAGTCTAATTCAGATTCAGGAATTTTTAAAACAAGAGGGCAGCTTTTGAGAGATACAAACGGTATACCGGATTTATATTCTGTTACAGGAATGAATTCAGATGCAAAGAAAGAAGAACTTATCGGTAAAGTGATAAACCTTACGACAGGCGGCACAAGCAATAATATCACGCTTATCGTTGCAGCCCAGACTATTAAGGATGTCGGCGGTAATTCCGACGCTGTTGGTGATTCCGACCCCGGAGTGTCAGTTACATTCAACGGAACAACCAAAACCTGTAGATACAACGAATATATTCCCGGATACGATCCGATACTTGCCGAACAGAAAGTACTTGTTATTCTTACCAGAGACCCGGTCACTTTCGAATGGAAAATAAAAAAACTGCGATATATCAATTAGTCCATAAAGAGCAGTTTTAATTTCATATACACATACATGATCACTTTCACGAAAATCTCAAAAATTTAATCGCAGTTTGTGTAAATGTTATTTTTTTCTTTCTGCAATTTTTTGAAGGATCATATAGAATGCCGGTACAAAGATTATACCTATAACAGCCACAAAAATCATTCCGCCGAACACTGATGTCCCGATCGCTCGACAATTTCCTGCGCCTGCTCCTGTTGCAATAACAAGCGGCATAACTCCGAACAGAAATGCAAATGAGGTCATCAGTATCGGCCTGTATCTTATTTTTGCTGCATATGCTGCAGAATCACGGATAGATTTCCCTGATTCACGCTGTTTTTTCGCAAATTCGACAATCAATATTGCTGTTTTGCTTGCCAGACCGAACATCAGCACAAAACCAATTTGTGTAAATATGTTATTCTGAAGCCCGAAACACCAAATTGCTGCAAGTGAACCTAAAAACGCGAAAGGTATTGACAGAATTACACAAAAAGCAAGCAGCCAGCTTTCATATTGCGCAACAAGGAACAAATACAGAAATACAACCGCAAGTATAAATATTATTATAATTTTATTCCCTGCAAGCTTCTGCTGATATGCAGTACCTGTCCAGCTGTAGGTCATATCCTTAGGTAAAATCTGATCCGAAAGTTTTTCCATAGCCGACATGGCCTGTCCAAAACTGTATCCCGGGGCTGATGCTCCATTCACTGATATAGACGGGTGCGTATTATAGTGGTTTATCTCCGGACTGATTTTAGGCCTTATATTCACCAGTGTTGCCAATGGAACCATTTTGCCTTTTTTATTCTGTACGTGCAGCTGTCGTATATTCCTTACAGACCTGCGGTATTTTTTATCCGCCTGAACTATTACCTGATAAACCTTTCCGAATTTATTGAAGTTGTTTATATAAAACGAACCTAAATTTGCATGAAGAATATTATATATCCTTTTTAACGGAATATTCAGCCTTCTTGCTTTCATCCTGTCTATATCAACAAAAAGTTCCGGTGAACCTTTTTGATGACTGGTGTATGCATAAGACAACTCGGGAAGTTCGTTTGCCTTCTGAAGCAGATATTGAGTGTAAATATTGAGTTTTTTTGCAGAAACTCCTGCTCCTCCCATAAGTTCATACTGTAATCCCGCGGAGACACCCAAACCCGGGATCGGAGGCGGTGCAAAAGGCATTATTTTTGCACCTTTAATATTTGAAAGCTTTTTTTTAGCCTTCCAGATAATCGCTCGCTGGGACAACCCCGGTGACTGCCTTTTACTCCAGGGGGCAAGGCATGCTACAAGATAAGCTGAATTTGATTGTGTAGCCTCCTTAAGTACTGAATAACCTGTCATTGAAAGCACCCAGTCTACTCCTTCAATATTTGAAATTAGTTCAGACGCTCTTTTTGTTATCCTGCCGGTACGGGGGAGTGCCGCCCCGTTGGGAAGCTGAATATCAACCATAAACGCGCCCTGATCCTCCCTCGGCATAAAGCCGGCGGGTATTTTATTATAAAGCATATAAACAGCACATAATAGTAAAACAAAAAATATTGCTGCAATACTTAATTTTTTAAGCATTAAAGCTACTAAACGGTTATATTTGTCGGCAATAAATTCATAACCCCTGTCAAACAACCTGAACAATATGAATTTTCGTTTTTTTCCGGCTTCGGGGGGTTTCAAAATTATTGAGCATAAAGCAGGTGTCAGGGTTAATGCATTAAAGGCAGAAAAGACTATGGCGATTATTATTGTGACTGCGAACTGCCTGTAAAGCTGCCCGGTAAGGCCGGGAATGAATGCTACCGGAACGAATACTGCCATGAGCACAAGTGTTGTAGCAACAATCGGCCCGGTAACCTGATCCATGGACTCTCTTGTCGCTTCCACAGGTTTTAGACCTTTTTCCCCCATTATACGGTTTACATTCTCAATAACCACTATCGCATCATCCACCACAAGTCCTATCGCAAGCACCATAGCAAGCATTGTGATAATATTAACACTGAATCCCGCCGCCGCAAGAATAATAAACGTTCCGATAATTGATACAGGAATAGCAAGTGTCGGTATCATAACCGAGCGGAAATTCTGCAGAAACAGAGTAACAACAATCACTACCAGTATAAATGCTATAACAAGAGTTGATATAACCTGTCTTATAGAAGCACTGACGAACTTTGTAGTATCATATAAAACCTCTGCCTTTAAATCTTTAGGGAATTTTTTAGAGAGTTTTTTCAGCTTTTTCTTAACAGCGCCGGCAACTCTCAGAGAATTAGCACCGGGCTGACGGTATATTGCGAGATTTGCGCTTGCCTGTTTACCGACTTTCCCGTAAGAATTATAATTCCGGGAGCCGAGTTCTACTTTTGCAATATCTTTGAGACGTATATATGATCCGTCTTCAAGCTCTCTTATGATAATATTTTTAAATTCTTTTACAGAAGACAGCCGCCCCTGAGTTTGAACAATATATTCAATTATCTGATCTTTATCTATAGGCGGAGAACCCAGCTGTCCGGTTGCTACCTGGACATTCTGATTTTTTATCGCTGAAATCACTTCTTCCATAGTAAGATTCAGCACTGTAATTTTTTTCGGATTCAGCCAAATACGCATCGCATATGTATGTTCCCCGAATATCCGGGCTTTCCCTACGCCGTCAATCAGAAGAAGCTCATTTTTGATGTTTAAATCAGTATAATTACTCAGATATAGAGAATCATATGTTTTATGCGGAGAAAACACACTTACAAAAAGTAGGCATTCACCGGATACCTGCTTTACGGTAACCCCTTCCCTTTTGACTACCTGAGGCATTATAGGCATAGCCTGCTGAACACGATTCTGGACATTTATGGCATTTATATTGGGGTCAGTACCAATCTTGAAAGTTATTTTTATATCTGCAGCACCTGTATTAGAAGCTTTAGACGACATGTAAATCATATCCTTAACCCCGTTGATTCTGGCTTCCAGAGGCTCAATTACAGTTTCCATAATAGCTTCTGAGTCAGCACCGGGATACTTGGCCGAGACAGATACCTGCGGCGGAGTTATATTCGGAAATTTCTGTACAGGAAGGGAAAGAGCCGCAATAACACCAATAAGAATAGTCACAATCGCTGTAACTATTGCAAACTTTGGGCGTTTTATAAAAAAATTACTCAGCATTACCTTCACTTCCCTTCTTGCTTTTATTTACGGAAGAAAGGTACATAGTATCAAATATACTGTCTTCTGATTTTTCCCCCAGGTTTTTACTGTGAATCATATGAGATAAAGGTTTACCTTTAACCGGCTTTACTTTCATCCCCTGATGCACCATCTGAAGCCCTTCTGTAATTATTTTTTCTCCCTGCTTTAAACCGGTTTTAACAACAAAACCATTTTTATATGGAATCCCGAGTTTAATGTGTCGTTTGTGTACTTTATTTTTTTTATCGACAGCTAAAACATAATTTCCGCTCTGGTCTTCCTGAATGGCTTTCTGGGGAATAACAATTTCGTTAAATTTCTTTTTAGAAGAGAGTTTTACTGTAACATAACCTCCGGGGAACACAATATGATTTGGATTGGGAAAACTTGCACGTAACAGGTTTGTCCCTGTAAGCGGGTTTACATTAACCGATATATAAACAACTTTTCCCTCATGCTTATATTCTGTACCATTTGATAAAATAATTTTGACTTTTGTATCCGGAGAGAGATTTCCGGCATCTTCTTTATTACCTGTAAATTTTTGGGTAAGGGAAACTATTTCGGCTTCAGGTATAGAGAACTCAACCCAAATAGGGTCGGTTTTTTTCATTTTAACAAGTGCGCTGTTCTGATATTTGTACTGCCTTATGAGATCTCCCACATCTTTATTTGTCTTCTGCACATATCCGCTGAACGGCGCTTTTATTTCAGTATATTTCAAATGAAGCTTGGCTCTCGCGTAAGCTGCTTTTTTAATCAGTATTTCTGCTTGTGCCAGCTGATATTTCTTTAAAGCCTTGTAGTACTGTCTTTCCCTGGCCGCCATTTCAACATTTAACTTGTCATACATTTTTAGAATTTTTTTTGCGTAACTGTAATTATGCAGAGCCATTTCCAGGCCCCCCTTGGTGGACTGCAGTTTAATTTCATATGGTTTTTTACTTATTTGGAATAAAAGCTGTCCTTTCTTAACGTAATCACCGGCTTCAAAATTCTTCTTTGTTAAATATCCCTCGACTTTAGCATAAAGCTCCACTTTCTTCGACGCCTTTGCCTGACCATAGTATTCAACTGACAGATTAATATTCTGTTTTTTTAAGGTTGAAACTGTAACTTCAGGCAGCGGAGCCCTTTGAGGTTTTTTAGCATTATCACACCCGTTTACGATCAGCAGTGTGAATACGAAAATTATAACTGCTTTTATTATTTTTGGAACTTTCAAAATATAAACTCCTTTTAATATACTCCTGAATCCGTCTGAATGCCTGCGCATCTACATCGCTGCAAAAAGCTCACGGAACCAGGATACTATGAATAAAACAATCAAGCTCGATTTTATAGAGTTTCATTATAACTTTTCTTCTTTGAAAAATCAATGTATAATGAAATATTTATTATTTTCTGTTTTTGCTATAAAAATGGCAGAAATTTTCGGCTAATATTATATTTATAATAATTTTAGTTTCTGAATATCATAATATTTTATAGAGTATTGTTTTATGAATAAATACGCTGCGGCTGTTACAATTGGATGCAGGTTAAACCAGGCCGATACCGCACTGATATTCGATGTTTTAAAAAACACCGGTTTCGAGATCGTGCCTCAAAAAACAGAAAAGAAGCTTTCTCTGGCTGTTATCAATACCTGTTCGGTAACAGTCTCTGCTTCTCAGAAAAGCAGACAGGCTGCACGTTCTATAAAAAAAAAACACCCCGAAGCATTTATTATTGTCACCGGATGCGGTGTAGAAACTGAAGAAACCTGGCAAAATGAAGAATGCATTGACTTGATTATACCAAATTCTGAAAAAACGGAAATTAACAAATATCTTTGTCAAAATGAAACATTTAAAGAGAAATTTTTAGATAACGTTGATAAAAGCAACACCGTAAAATGTATTTCTGATAATTACACAATAAAGGAAAAACTCCCCCGCACGCCCGGAAATAATGGAATCAGAACCAGATACACAGCTAAGGTTCAGGACAAAAATCAGGACAAAAATCAGGACAAAGATTATGACAAAGATTATGACAAGGGTCAGGATTATAGCTATGATAAAGATGCAGTGGAGGAGATTAAATATGACAGTAGTTTCTCGTATGCTGATATAACCGGTTTTTATCCTTTTAAATGCCGTGCAAACCTGAAAATTCAGGAAGGCTGCGATTCATACTGCACCTACTGCATAGTTCCATATGGAAGAGGAAAACCCAGGTCGAGGGATTTGAATGATACTGTAAGAGAGTTTAAAGTGCTGCTTGAGAGAGGACACAGAGAAATAGTCTTGACAGGTGTCAATATTGCAATGTATAATGACAGAGGCTTTAATCTGGTCCGTTTACTTGAGGAACTCACAAAAATTCCGGGCAGGTACAGAATTCGTCTGAGCTCAACTGAACCACAGTTCGACAACAGTAACCTGGTCGGGTTAATGAAAACAACAGATAAAATCTGTCGCTTTCTCCATCTGCCTATACAGCACGGTACTAATGAAATTTTAAGACTAATGGGTAGAAGTTATACGACAGAAGAATTTGCTGATTTTATAGAAAATGCCGTTTCCGAAATACCTGATATCTGCATAGGTACTGATATTATAACCGGCTTCCCCGGTGAAACAGAAGAACTTTTTTATAGATCAAAAAATTTTATAGAAAATTTACCTCTTGCATACCTTCATGTTTTTAAATATTCAAAAAGAAGAGGTACTCCGGCAGCTGAATACAAAAACCAGATTCCTGATAGGATTTCGGCCGGCAGGCATAATGAACTTTCTAATGTCAGCCGCAACCTTGACAAACGTTATCTCGGGCGCCAAATCGGCCTGTATTTGCCGGTTCTTTTTGAACGGAAAGCCAAAGACGGATTTTATACCGGCTGGAGCGATAACTATGTATCTGTAAAGGTAAATTCTTCGAAGATTCCGGAAAAAGAAGTTTTAAATAAAATTGTCGATACAAAAATAAGGAAAATCTCAGGAAAAAGAGAATTAATCGGCACTATAGAAAAAGAAAGTATAAAAAAATAAACATGAGGACAGCTCCAATAAACCGTCAGATAGGCTGCATACTTCTGATAATGGGTACCGAAATTGGTGTCGGAATGCTGGCACTTCCTATTCTTATAGTGCATTTCGGGATCCTGCCCGGCTTTGTTATTTTGATATTTGCCTGGCTTTTAATGCTTTATACAGCACTGCTTATCTGTGAAATTAATTCTACAATATCAGGTAATGCGGGTTTCGCCTCTATAGCAAAAGAGTTTTTCGGGAAATGGGGCAAATTCTTTATAACAGTTGTATTCTGGTTTACATTATCATCAATCGCAATGGCTTATATATCAGCAGCCGGTTCAACTTTCTGCTACATGCTTTCCGAATCAGCAGACTTAACGTCAGCGTTATTCGTGCTGGTTTTCGGAACTTTCATAACTTTAGGCACAAGAACAGTTGATTACATAAACCGATTTTTATTCGGAGCTACACTATTGGCTTTCTTCTCTGCAGTTTATATGCTGCTGATATCCCTTAATACAGCCAATCTGATAATTTTCAGAGGTTTTTCGCCTGTTTTATTTTCTATTCCCCCGATAGCAACTGCATTTATATTACATAATATAATTCCAAGTATACGAACCTACCTCGGGTATGACAAGAAAGTTTTAAAAAGGGTCGTATTTATAGGCAGCCTGATACCGCTTTTTATGTATATCTTATGGGTAACGGTAATAATAGGAAATATTCCAATGGAAGGTACCGACGGATTCAGTGTATTGTTTGATAAAGGGTCGAAAGCCAATATCGGCGATCTGCTGAATCTGCTTTATCATAACACCAATAATAAGTTTGTAATGCTTTCGATTAATTCAGTTGCTGCAATATCCGTAATAACATCTTTTCTCGGAACATCCATATCACTATACCACTTTATTCAGGACGTTTTCGGGCATGTCAGAAAAAATTTCACTACACATTTTGCTGTCCCGGTTATTATGACTTTTATTATACCTCTTTTAACAGTAATTACCTTCCCTGATGTTTTTATACTTGCTTTGAGCTATGCCGGAACTGGTGCAATGATTTTATTTGTACTGCTTCCTATCATCATAGTTAAAGGTTTAAATAAAACTGATCATGATTTCTCTGTAAATGTTCTTAATAATAAATGTTTCCTTATTCCTGCTTTTTTGGCAGGAATTAGTATTGTCTGCTTACAATTTTTTTGATTAGAGTTGGCCATCGTAACACAAAGTTTTATCATATTTGAAACAAATTGGTAGGGCACGGTCTTTCGCTGTAATGCTCGAAAACAGTTAAGACGAAAAACTGCCTGCCCTGCGTAGTGTCTAAACGGTACAAAGCGGGGTGAGCCATAACCCCGACTGCGGAGACGACGGCTTAGCGCGCCGTAAATACAGCACCGTATCGTATCCATTAATTGTAGTTTCAGGAACGATACTGCACTATAAAATAAAAAGGATTTGTTCATGACAAAAAAAATACCGGAACCGTTCAGAATTAAAATGGTTGAACCTATTAAACAAACAACTAAAGAATATAGGGTTAAAGCTTTAGCAAAAGCCGGGTATAATCCGTTTTTACTGAAAAGCCAGGATGTATACATTGACCTCCTAACAGATTCAGGAACAGGAGCTATGAGTGACCGGCAATGGTCAGCAATGATGCTCGGCGATGAAGCTTATGCCGGCAGTAAAAGTTTTTTCAAACTTGAATCAACTGTCAGAAAAGTTTTTGACTACAAGTATGTAGTTCCGACCCATCAGGGACGCGGTGCGGAACATATACTGTTTACCGCCCTTATCGACCGCCGCAAAGAAATCAAAAATGTAACTAACCCCGTGTTTATTTCAAATTATCATTTCGATACGACAGCAGCACATGTTGAACTGACCGGTTCAAAAGCAATCAATGTTGTCGCTGAAGAAGCTTTAGATACACAGACTTACTATCCTTTTAAAGGCAACTTTGATATCCGGCGTCTTGAAAATACTATACGGGAAAATAAATCAGACAATGTTGTCGCAATTATTTTAACAATTACATGTAACAGTGTTGGCGGGCAGCCTGTATCGCTGAAAAACATTAAAGAAACTGCAGCTATAGCTGAAAAATATGATATACCTGTTGTCATTGACTCAGCCCGGTATGCTGAAAACTCTTTCTTTATTAAACAGCGGGAAGAAGAATACAAAGACTGGTCAGTATGTGAAATAATCAGAGAAACATTTAAATTTGGTGACGTATTTACTATGTCTGCAAAAAAAGACGGCCTTGTTAACATGGGAGGTCTCTGCTGTATAAAAAATCGTGAAGATATTTTTAAAGCAGTTCAGGTAAGATGTATACCGTTTGAAGGTTTTGTAACTTACGGAGGTCTTTCAGGACGTGATATGGAAGCCCTTGCTATAGGTATCAAAGAAGGAACAGACGAAGAATATTTACGTTATAGAATTGGACAGGTAGCTTATTTAGGTACAAAACTGTTAGATAACGGAATTCCAATACAACACCCTGCCGGCGGGCATGCCGTTTTTATCGATGCCGCACGTATGCTGCCGCATATACCGGCTGACCGGTTCCCTGCACACGCCCTTGCAAACCAGCTATACATTGAAGGCGGAATACGCGGCGTCGAAATTGGTTCGCTCCTTCTGGGAAGAGACCCGAAAACAGGTAAACAGAAAGACTCAGATTTTGAACTGCTGAGGCTTACAATCCCCCGCAGAGTTTATACAAACGACCATATGGATTTTATTGTAGACACCTTAAAAGAATTATTAAGCAGACTCAAAGATATTAAGGGGCTGACTTTTGAATATGAACCGCCGATCCTCCGACACTTTACGGCCAGATTAAAATATATTGATTGAATAAACTTTTCGGTTCAAATCTCTACATATCGAGATATCTTTCCGGGACTTCCATTTCAGAGTCAAGCTGTATTAAAAATACCGGTGTTTCTTTATACAGCATATCACCGATATCTTCGCTGAAAGCAGTTTTATAATTCAGGTCAATTCTTCTGAAGCTTTTGAATTCCATCATATTGCGATAAAGTTCAAGCAGAGCGGTATTTACGGGAACAGTTATAATGACTTTTCTGTTTCTGAAATCTGCACTCCTTTTTTCTGTAAATTCTCTATTAAATTTAATTACACCGAGTTGATGTAACTGGTTGAATTTTTCTTTGTCCGGAGTAGACATAACAAAAGCTGTTTTCAGCAGAAAGCCACCTTTAGACCCCCTCATACCGTCAATTTCTCTGTCATCACCGGAAAAATCGCTTACATCCTCAAGAACTCCATCTGCATCTAAACTGGAAATATTTTCTTCAATTTCAGTCGAACTCAAGGTTGCCCTGGATTTTGCAACAGCATTTCTGGTCATGTTTTTTCTTAATTCTTTGATTTCTTCGTCTGCAGTAAGGCTCATGGGTTTCATTTCATGAAAAGAAGGTTCAGCAATTTCTTCGACAACCGCCCTTTCCTTTCTTCTTTTTTCTACGGGCTGTTCGACTGAAGGCAAGCCCTTGCTTTTTCCTTTTGTCTCGGCAGAAGCTTTGCTGCCGGTACCTTCAGGAACTTCCATGGAGACCTGTGAAGACCCGAACTTAACAGGTTTGACTTTCGAAATATCCTCTTTGTCACTTGTATAAGTTTTCGCTTTTTCAGAATGTACGCTCTTTTTTACATTTACAGGAGAAGAATTGGGTTTTACTATTTCGGCTTCCCGCCATATTTCTGAAACCTCACTGCTTGACACCGGCTGCTGTTCCGGAACAGTTATTTTTTCTACAGGCTTTTCAGTTGTTGCAACAGACTTTACCTTAGGAAGAGATGATATACCTTCGCGGACAGCTAAAGCCACGCTTTGTCTGGCAAGAGTATTTATGTTTATAGTCATATCCCGGTTTTTCTTTTTCATAGCTTCACTTAACTGACCTCCCAAAAACCACAGTCCGGAAAGCAGAGCGAGCAGAAGATGAATAATTAATGCAATTATTAAACTTTTTACAATTAAAGACATATCAGTTCTGCTTGCGAGAAGCCTTAAAAGAGCCCAAATAACTGCTGCAATTATCAGTATAAGCAGCACCATTGCAAGCAGCTTTAAAAGCAGAGAATAATCAAATTTATTCACAACTTCAGTGGAGTCGGAGGAAAATACAAGAAAATCTGTTTTTTCCCAGGAACGTCTATTTGTAGAGAAAAACAGTTCATATCCATCTTTTGAAATATCCGGAGAAATTTCATCATCAACTGAATTTACAGTTTCCCCAAGGTTCTCAGGATCGGTAAAACCTTCTCTCAAAAGATAGCTCCGGTATATATCGTACCCCCCATAGCCGCCTCTGCGGTTTGAACTGAAGTATATTATATTACCCCTGAGTGTTGCGGAAATATGTCCTTCATCATATTCTGTATTTATACTGTCCAGCCTTTTCAGCCTGCTTAATTTTAGATATAAACTCGCATCTTCATTTTCAAAAATCTCCTCAACAAATGAACTGAATATATCAAAATTTTCCTTTCCGGTATCATCCCGCGGATTATCAGGTGCAGTTTCCGGCCTGTTTGAATTAAAATAAAAGACCTGTTTGTCGACAGTCAGGTAAGGATTTTTCTCGTCATAATGAGTATTTATTGAACTGCTTACAGGATATGGGGCCTGCCATGTCTGCCCTCTTCTGCAGGATACGTATATATCAAATCCGCCTCTTCCTTCAGGACGGTCCGATGCAAAAAACAGATATTTCCCGTCGGAGCTGAGTGAAGGAGTAATTTCATTATATTCTGTATTTACATTTAAAAGTCTTCTTGGTTTTGTCCATTTTTTATCAATACATCTGGAAATAAATAAATCTCGGTTATCACTGCTGAAATATCTTGAAATAATAATAGTTTTCCCATCTTCTGAAACAGTGGACCCCACATTCCCCTGTACTTCATTCAGCTTCCCTTTCAGAGCTTTACTCTCTTCCCAGAGCACAGCCCTTGAATGAGCAGTGAAAGCAAGTTTTTTTAACCCGAGGCCGTCCATATAATACTCTAAAAAACTGTAACTGGGAATAAAAAGCAAAATCAGAAGTATAATTCCTGAAATCCCTAATACTTGTATCGTCAATTTTTTAGAAAATATTTTTTTCATTAATCTATATTGCCTGGTTTAAATTGAGGAAGTTACATAACCGATATTAGCCTTTTTAACTCCACTTCTTTTGCATACAGCTACTGCCGCCGCCACATTTCCGTGAAAAGCATTCTTATCCCCCCTTACAAGTACTTTCTGGGCAGGATTCCTTTTGACAGCATTTACCAGCCTCTGCTGCAGCTGTGCCAGGTTCAACCTTTTTGTACCGAGATAATAACTTCCATCTTGCCTGACATTGATCACAAGTGCACGGCTTACTGAACTTAAAGTTGTATCAGTCTTGGGAAGGTTTACGCTTATATCGTGTTCAATCTCTTTAAATGACATGGTAACAAGGAAAAATATGATAAGAATAAACATAACATCAACGAGTGAGGATATATTAATTATATCTCCCTCACTTTCCGGAGCCTGTTTAATTTTCATTCTGAATGACCTCTATTTCTGTTCATTAGCAATGTAAATATCAATAAAATCGTCACAGATAACTTCTATTTCATTCATCTGCTTATCTATTTTATAAGTTAAAAAATAATAAATAAGCAAAACAGGAATAGCTATAGTCAGCCCTGTTGCAGTAGTCACCATCGCCTCATAAATACCTTCGGCGAGCCTTTCTGCCTTAGCGATTCCGGCTGTAGTGTTTGCAACAGTCTGGAAAGCTGTTATCATACCGTAAACAGTCCCCAGTAATCCGAGAAGAGGTGAAATTGCAGCTATAATCTTCAACCCCTGAAGGCTTCCTTTCAAATTTCTTATTTCACGCCCTGCGACATCCTCAAGACATTCCTCTATCTCCGAAATTTTTCTCTGCGATTTACACCTTGCTATACCGGATTTGATTATACTCGAAATTGGTGAAGGCTTAGTATTACAGAATTCAGTCGTTTTATTAAAATCTTCCAAAGTGCACTTGTTTAAGCTGTTTTTTATATCCGCTTCAAAACCTATAGGTATGATTTTATGCTTCCTTAAACTTATAAATCTTTCAATCATTATCGTTAAAGCCACAATTGAACAGATTAGAAGAGGAATCATCACCGGTCCCCCTTTTATCAAAAGTGCCAGTAAAGTTTCTGATGATTTACCTCTTATCTGCTCTACATTTTGAGCCATCCCTGCCGGCAGCATAGAAATTAGAAATAAAATACTTAAAAAGGTTTTTTTAAAAAATTTTACATTTTGATTCATAAAATTTCCTTTTTTTATTGATTAACTATATATGAATTACTTTTGTCCATCAGTTCGGTAGCAGTTATAGCTTCATCCGATCCGGGATATTTTTTAACAATTTTCTTCAGAATTTCCAGAGCTTCTTTGTACTCTCCGGTCTTCTGTAGTACCTGAGCCATTTCAAGCAGAGCTTTTGACACCCATTCCGGTTCATTGTAATTCAATTCAACCTTGACAAACGCCTTTATAGCCTGACTATATTTTTCCAGTGCAAAATAGCATTCTCCAATTTGAAACTGACTTCTTGCTGCAATTTCAGTATCGTCTTTTATAGATATGGCTTTGAGATAATTTTTAATTGCTCGCGTATAATCTTTTGAGTTTTCCTGCGCCCATCCAAGCCACATATACGCTCTGCTTAAATATTTACTGCTGCTGTAATTGCTGATAACCCTTCTAAAGGTTTTAACAGCATCACTCCACCTGTCTGTCAGACACTGGGTTTCCCCAAGTCTAAGAAGGACCTGTTCCGCAAGAGAATTATCTTTTCCTAAAGCTTCTGCGGCCTTATTAAAGAAAGAAAAGGCTTTTTCATAATATTTTTTCTTTAAATAAATCTCACCTACCTGGTAAGCTGAAGTTACAGTAAACTCGGAATTCGGATATTTATTAATCAGGTTTTTAAAAACTCTTAAAGCTGCATCTTCCTGTTCGCGACCTATCAAAGCCCATGCCAGCCGGTAAAGCACCTGTTTTTCAAGTTCGGGTTTTAAGTCGGAAGCCTTGAGTTTATCAAGTTTATTAATTGCCTTATCGTACTCTTTTCTGTTATAATTGTCTTCCGCAAGTTCAAAGAGTACTTTATTATACAGTTTGTGGCCTGGAAATTTTTTAAGAAACTCTTTGTAATATTTTTCTGCAAGTTTTTCATTACCGAGTTTTTTAGCTCTCCATGCAGATTCATATATTGCAGTCGGAACAAATTTTGATTTGGGATATTTCTTTATAAACGGTTCAAATATGTCTTCGATGTCATCGTATTTTTTATTCATGCTTCTACAGTAATAGAGATAATAAAGTGGTTCCACCTTCTTCTTATTATCCTTTGAATAAACAGTAAGATACTTGTTTAAGTTTTCCTCGGCTTTTTCGTACTTACCAGATCTCATTTGATGGACAGCGAGTTGAAGGAGAGAGTTGCCGGCCAGCTTGCTGTTAGGATATTTTTCTGAAATCTTCTTGAAATATTCAGCAGCTTCAGCTTCATCGGACTCCTTAAAGGCAATCCAGCCCAGATAATATTCGGCCTGCTGAACAAATTCGGATTCTGGATATTGTGCTATTATCCTATCGAAATATTTATCAGCTTTTTTAAATTTATTTTTTTTGAAATATACTTTACCCGCCTCGTTTAAGGCATACGGCATAAACCTGCTTTCAGGATATGTCTTTATGAGTTTGTTTAAAATAACTTCGGCATTACCGTAATCATTTACCTTAATATATGAAAGAGCCAGTTTCATCAGCGCACTGTCCGTATTGTTGTATTCTGTATTTACTGTTATATACTCTTTCAGATAATCAATAGCTTTACTCCAGTTTCCAAGCTCATAAGCACTTATACCGGCTATATAGTAAAGCTGGTTATAAAACTCGCCTTTAATGTTATTTCTGATAAGAGTATCTGTCTCATTATAAGCATGCTTCCATTTTTTCTGTTCAGCATAACACTGGGCAAGTCTGTAAATTGCTTCATAAGTATATTTTTCTTTACCGGTGACGGGAATGAACTTTTTAAATTCTTTAACTGCTTTGTCCAGCTTATCCTGAAAAAACAGATTCTCAGCTTTAAGAAAAGCAATATCGACAGCTTCTTTGCTTTGCGGATATTTTTTTAAATACAGCGAACATGCCCTGTTGCTTTTTTTGTATAAGCCCGCCCTGTTATAGCAGAAAGCCTGAAACTTCAAAGAATCATTATCTATCTCATTTTCAGGATACTGCCTGTTAATCTTATCGAGAAGTGATCCGGCTTCTGTATAATCCTTAGCAAGCATTTTGGCATTGGCGAGTTCGAACATCAGTTTTGGTCGCAGCGGATTATCTTTATATTTCTTTGTTCCTGCAGTAAGAACATCAATGGCTTTTTCATAATCTTCTTTTTCCTCAAATACTTTCCCGAGCCACAAGTGGGCTTCCGCACCAACTTCTTTATTATCCATAAGTGTTCCGAAAACAGACTGGGCTTTAGTGTAGTCCTTTATCTTGTAAAAGCATTTCCCAAGGTATATTCCTGCTTCCGAGTTGTATGGGGAGTCGGGAAATATAGATCTTAAATCTGAAAAATCCCTGATTGCGGAATTATAATTTTTCTGTAAATAGTTTATATAAGCAAGCCTGAAGAGTGAATTATCGGTAAATTTACCCTTAACTCTTTTTACAATAATTTCGTGATTTTTTGCAGAATCATTCAGTTTACCCAGATGCTGCTGACATTCGGCAAGCAGAAATAATGCATGAGCATAAAACGGTATTTTCACACCTTTCCTGACAATCGGTTTCAAATTTTTTTCAGCTTCAGCATATTTTTTCAACTGATAACAGGCCAGCCCGGATAAAAAGTTAACCCTGTCTTCGTATTTACTGTTCGGCACATTTTTCTTAAGCTCCTTTGCGTAGTTAATCACATCCTCCCATTTTTTCTGCTGAAATAAAGCTTCTATCAGGCCGGCATAACTTCTTTCAAGAGGTTCGAGGCTCTGAATGTCTCCCATTGGCACTTGAGGGGATTCTTCACTTTTCCGGGAAACTCCCGGCAGATCCAGATATAATTTTTCTTTCCCGCTGTTAATACTCCAGCGGAATGCGGCTTCTGCCTGTGAAGGATTATTTTCTATTAAATAGCACTGCCCCAGCAGATTATGAATTTGATCCTGATACGGTACATTCTGTTTGTCTGCAAGTTCACTGAAAATAGGTTTCGCTTCAGAATATTTCTTTAATTCGTAATACGAAAGCCCCAGCCCCAGTTTGGCATTGTTTACTTTCGGATGCTCCGGATACCTAATTAAAAAATTCCTGAACTCCTCGGCAGCAAGTTTGTAAAGTTTCTTGTTATATAAAGCATTGGCAGTGTAATATTTTTCTGTAGATATATCATCCTCTGAAGCATAAATACATACTGGAATAAAAGTACTTAATACGATTAGAAAAAACACAAATATCTTTTTAGAATTCATAAACACTCCTGATTTAATAATACAGATTCCTATCCAACTCAACCAATTGTAAATTTAAACAGCATATTTTTTTAATAATAACCAGTCAAAAAAATTTTATCAACATCCAAAGTCCAAAAAAAATGATAAAACATCCGAAAATTGAAAAAAATAATTAAAACGGTATTGAAAGATTTTAACTAATGGATAAAATTTTAATGGATCAATCGTTTTAATCAATATTTCTCTGTTCTTTTCACTATTTTACTATATACATAATGCGTCTATTTTATAGCGTCAGAGCTTTTTATATGGGTAAAAATGTTCTAAATTTTGATTATATCAGTAATAATCATACAGACTAACAATTAAACAATATAATTATAATTATTTATTAAAGAAAGGTATTGTTATGACAAAAAAAAATCTATCAGGAAGGTTAATAACGTTATTAACCTCAATTGCAGTTTGTATCTGCTTTACAAGCTGTAAAACAACACAACAGGCAAAACCGAAAGAATCGAAGTTTGCATACGCCTGGCTTGGATTTCCACAACCGGCACCAACACCGGAACAATCCAAAATACTTGTAGAAAAGTGGACCCCGAAAAAATCAAAACCTGGTGAAACAGTCCCGGTCAAATTAAAAATACAGAATAATGCTGATTACAAAATAAGCCATTCTTCAATTATGGAAAAACTTCCTCCTGAATTTAAAATAGTAAAAATAATTCCCAGACCGGAAAAAGAGTCTAATAATAGAATAAAATGGAATCTTGTGAATATTGCTCCCGGAACCAGTAAAACATTTATAGTTAAAGGTAAAATAAATAAAGTAGGGTCAGTAAGATATACAGGAAAAACCGTTCTTAATTTTGAATCCAGCCCAATGGGCAGCACAGAAAACTCGGTAGTTAAAGTTATAGCACCGGACCTTGAACTCAACACTGTTGCACCGAATACTTCAGTGATTAACAGTATAATACCGGTTGAACTAACATTTAAGAACAGAGGGACAGCTCCGGTTGAAAAACTTAAACTTTTCCAAACCCTGCCAAGAGGTATTTTAACTTATTCAGGCAAGAGTAATATTCAGCTGGATATCGGAACACTGTCACCACAACAGGAGGTAACAAAAAATATCGATATGAAGGGAACTTTAACAGGGGATTACAATATTAAATTAACTGCAGTAGCCGATAACAATATTGAAGACACCTCCTCAATTAATTTAAAAATAACCGAACCACAACTGAAAATTAAACTGATAGCTCCTAATAAGAGGTTTGTCGGCGATGTTATACCGTATACTGTTAAGCTGAAAAATACCGGAAACGCCGATGCGGCAAATGCAGTAGTTCAACTGGAATTACCCGACGGTATTTCTCTTGCTTCAATAGATAACAACGGAACGAACAAAGACAATATCGTAAAATGGAATATCGGAACACTGCATCCGAACGAAACAAAAACTTTATCAGCTAAAGTAGTGGCAAACAGGATTATGACTGCAAGAACTTCCGTGACAGCAGATGCTGATGCTTCTGAAAAAATAGAAACGGCCAGGACTACAGATGTGGCCGGAATAGCCGCTCTGCTCTGTTCACTTGATGATATTCATGATCCTGTACCGGTAGGTGAAATAGAGGAATATATATTAACTGTAAAAAACCAGGGTTCACTCCCTGCTACAAAAATCAAGGTTGAATGCTTTATTGAAGATAGCATGCAGTATATTGAATCAACCGGAGCAACCAAAGCAAACTTAAAAAATAATCTTCTGACTTTTGATCCGCTGCCGGAACTGGGACCACAGGCAGAAGCGAAATGGAAAATAAAAATTAAGGCGCTCAAACCAGGCTCAACCCGTTTCAAAGCTGAAGTTACCAGCGAACAACTTACTAAAGAAGTTACTAAGACAGAACCTACATACTTCTATGAATAAAATATATATTTGACCCTGTATAGAAAGGAAAATAATTTATGAAAAGTTATAAACAGAAATTATTAAATGCATTTCTCATTTTAATCGGTTCTATGACTGTACTAAATGCCGCAAATGCTTATGAAACGGTAAGCTCCTATGAAGTTTTTCCGGAAACATCTTCTTCACTCAAGGCGGCTAAGCTTACAGTGGATAGAAAAATCCCCAAAAATATAACTCCCGGTAAAAAATACAAATATAATCTTAAAGTAACCAATCAGTCACTGTACAATATTGACCATGTTATAATTGAGGAAACTATTCCTGAAAATTTTACGTTTATAGGTGCAGTTCCCAGACCTACAACGGTAAGAAGAAATTCTATTGTATGGAAAGTTGGAATGATGGCCCCGAGACAAAAAGAAATTTTCTCGATTGAAGGAAAAGCCGTCAGAGCCGGTAAAATAAAACATGAAGGTAAAGCTATTGTCGCTTATGACCTCGGCAGCATGAATACAGTAATGGATGTTGTTTCAGCAAGATTGAACCTTACAGTTGAGAACCCGAGAACTGCAATCGTCACAGAAATAGTTCCTGCGAAACTGACTGTTTCAAATATCGGGACTAGCGAAGTTGTAGCCGCCGAAATTAAACATAAGTTTTCAAAAGGTTTAACAACCCCTGACGGCTCTACAACTTACTCTAAATACTTAGGAGATATCAAACCTAGTGACACCTTGACTGTAAATATTCCGATCAAAGCAAAAGCCAGAGGAGAATATAAAGAAAAGATGGTAGTCAACAGCAAAGAGGGTGTAAAAGCAAATGCTATTCTTAAATTAACAGTCGGCGAACCCAAATTGGTAGTTGAGGCCGATGCTCCCGGCCGCAGATTTGTTGGAAACAACATCATGCTGAGTCTTAAACTTAGAAATGCCGGTGACGGTGAAGCTAAAAATACAAAAGTGGTTATGGATATTCCGTCCAATGTTAAATTTCTTTCTGCCAATGAAGGCGGTACACTGAAGCAGTATAATAAATTAGTATGGGATATAGGAACAATGCAGCCGGATTCTGAAAAAAAGGTTACTGCTATATTGGTTGGAAAAAGAATTTCAACTCTTTCTACTAAGGCGGTAACAACTGCAAAAGCCGTGAATCCTACAACCTCCCAATTTAAAACCAATATCGAAGGAATTCCTGCTTTGTTAGTTTCATTAGGTGACATCAATGACCCCGTTCCGGTAGGAGGCACTGAAACCTATGTTGTTCAGGTTGACAACCAGGGTTCTCTTGCAGCTAAAGATATTGTAATAAAATGTGAACTTAATAACTCAATGAAACTTGTAGGTATTCAGGGCCCGACTAAAAAGGCCACGCTGAAAAATAATATTTTAACATTAAAACCGCTTGGCCGGCTTAAACCGAAAGACTCAGCAGTTTGGAAGATTACAGTCAAGGCTCTTAAAGCCGGAGATATCCGCTTTAAAGTGTTTACTGAAAGCAGAATGTTGAAACGTCCTGTTTTCGAAGATGAATCTACACATTTCTATGTTGATTAATTAATAAAATAATCTGTTCTCCCTTTTTCAATAAAGGGAGAACTTTTTTCATTCTATGAACTTCCTCTTAAAAAAATACAATATATTAATATTTTTTGCATTTCTTTTAACAGTACTGCAGGTAAATGCCGCAAAAGTAATTCTTCGCGACGGTACTGTTATAAAAAACATAAAGGGTGTAAGAGAACTCGGAAACTATTTTCTTTTAAAAGATGATCTGAAAAACTATACTTTCAGAAAATCGAAAATCAGTAAAATAATATCATCTGACGGTAAAACGATATTTGAACATAAAATTTTAACAGCCGTAAAAAAAACCGAGGATGACGGCTCTCTGTATTATTCTTTCTTTATTAACGGAAAATTTGCCGGACAAGGCGGCTGGGACAGTTATAACCAGTTTGAAGTTACAGAAGGGGATCTTCCTGACGGTATTTACAAAGAATATTTTAATACAGGGAAACTGAAAAGAACTTTCCCCATAAAAGATAATACCCTGGACGGTGTATCAAAGGTATATTATGCTTCAGGAATGGTAGCACGGGAAGGCCGGTTTAAAAACGGTTACGAAGTGGGGGTAAGTAAACTATATTATAAAAGCGGAGAATTAAAAGGCAAATCTATTTACAAAAAAGGTGTCAGAGACGGAAAAACTTTACTGTACTATAAATCCGGCAAACTCAAATCTGAAATGACTTTTGTAGATGGTGAGCTCAACGGTATACAGAAAATGTATTTTAAAAACGGCAGGATATCCAATATAGTCAGCTATGAGGATGGGAAAAAGAACGGTAAGTTCAAGCAGTATTATGAAAACGGAAAGCTGAAAGTATCAGGTAACTGTGAATCCGGAAAGCTTTCTGGAATTATTACTACATATTACAGATCAGGCAGAGTAAAGAAGCGTAAACGTTTTATTGACGGAAGGATATTGAAGGGAAACTAAATCTCAATCAGCTTAAGCAGCTCGGTATGGAACAGTTCGATAGCTTTCTCCTCTTCATAAGCACCTATCGGAGTTCCTTTTTTAAAAACAACATATCTGCCTTTGGCTCCGGCTATTCCGAGATCTGCTTCTTTTGCTTCTCCCGGTCCGTTTACAGCACATCCCATAACCGCAATCTTACAGGCGGTAAAGCGTTTACCCAGGCTTTTTATATCTTCAATTTTTTTTTCTATCTTTTCAGCTAATGTAATTAGATCTACAGCAGTTCTCCCGCAGGTTGGACATGAAATGATTTCAGGCCTGGCTTTTCTGTGTCCCGTATTCTCCAATATCTGTCCTGCTGCTTTTATCTCATCAAGAGGATTACCAGTTATACTCACACGTATCGTATCGCCTATCCCTTCTGTTAACAGCCCGCCAATTCCTATAGAAGATTTGACCAGGCTTTGAGTTAATGTACCTGCTTCAGTAACCCCTAAATGAAGCGGGAAATCTGTTTTCAACGCAAATTTCCTGTAAGCCTTAACAGTAGTAACCACATCTGAAGCTTTCAAAGAAACTTTTATATCTTTAAAACAGAACTTTTCGAGAAGTTCACATTGATACATGGCACTCTGAACTAATGCTTCAGCGAACAATTCCGTTCTGTTTATTCTAACATCGTCTTTATTTTTCGGGTGATATACCCTGGGAAGGCTTCCGGTGTTAGCACCTATCCTGATTGGTATCCCTGCTTCACCTGCAGCTTCTGCAACTATCTTGACATTTTCTTCTGAACCTATATTCCCGGGATTAATCCTTATGCCGTCAACTCCGGACTTTATAGCGCATAGAGCGAGTTTGTAATCATAATGAATATCAGCAATAATCGGAATACTGCAGTTCTCAATAAATATTTTGATATTTTCTGCAGCTTTTTTTGTAGGTACTGCAATTCTTATAATTTCGCATCCCGCCTTTTCCAACCCCTGAATTTGGTTTATAGTTGCAAATATATTTTCACTGTCAGTATTTGTCATAGACTGTATACTTACAGGATGCTCACTGCCGATAACAACTTTTCCTACTTTGACCGACCTTGTTTTTCTTCTTCTAAATTCCATAATATAAACTGTCAATATATTTTTGATTTTAATTTTATAACAGACTTTTTCAAAAAAATTAAATGCAAGTTTATGCAGACCAACTTTATTATTAGAGCCATATGACATACCAGCGCCATATCCGGCTTTAAATATATTTAGTTATTGATAAGCGAAACCGTTTACCGCCGACGGCCTCCTTTTCCTTTCTTAAGGAAAATAGCTACTTTTGCCAAACCCTTTTCTTTCATTCCGAGCTTTAATGCTGCGAGATAAGAGAGATCAAGTATCCTGCCTTTTTTATACGGACCTCTATCATCGATTTTAACATAAACGATACTGCCGTTTTCAAGGTTTTTAACTTTTGCTGTTTTACCGAGCGGTATTGTTTTACTGGCAGCAGAAACATCCCATGGATAATATAAACTTCCGTCAGCCTTTCTGTGCCAGTAAAAACCCGGGCCATACCAGGAAGCTGTTCCCTCCTGGATTTTTTCCCAGGGCCCCCAGTGTGAAGGAGGATAAATCATATATGCTGCAAGAATGATAAAAAAAACAGCAAATACCCGTTTTATTATTTTTGATTTGCCGGCATAATCAAGAAAGCCTTTATAAATTGTAGAAATGGTATCGATTACAATAACAATAGAGTATTTGCATACTGTTCTTCCGGGGTTCTCTACTTTTTTATAGACTTTTCCGATCGGCCCTAATTTAGAAATGAGTACAAACAAATATGTAAATATAAAAATCAGAAAATAAAAAAGGATAAAAAGTACTTTATTGAATGCAATAAAAATAAGCCATATTAAATGGCATAAGAAATCAATTATTTTCAGCAAACTGCACCTCACTTAAAAACATATTTGTCAACCAGGTTGAAGCAGTCATCAAACTGCTATAATATATATAGCAAGGTTAAATACAAAAAACAAGCTTTAAAAAGAGTTTATCAGCAATGGACTCCGTACAGCGGTTGGATCGCTGTGCTTTAAGTCAATAATAAATATACTAACGAAAGACATTATACAAAAACCGATTTAATTTATTCATCCATCACACCATACGGTATGACCTGTATCGAATGATAAGGTCGAGAATTAGAATTAAAATATATTTAAACCTTGCTATGAGATTAGGACAGTAAACAGGAACGACTTTTTATGAATTTATACTTAATAATTTTTTTGACTACAATACTCGTTGCCGCGGGCCAGATGGCTAATACTATTTTTGTCCCTGCAATGACGTTGATAGCAGAGGACCTGGGTGTTATGCCTACATATATTCAGGGTTTTATTGCCGCTTACCTGCTTCCATACGGTATATCACAGTTTTTTTACGGGCCTGCATCAGACGAATACGGCAGAAAACCTATAATTTTCCTTGGACTGGTAATATACTGTTCCGGTGCATTGACATCTGCTTCCGGAAATACTTATATAACTGTTTTATCCGGATGCATACTGCAGGGTATTGGCGCAGGAGTCGGTGGAGTAATGTGCAGAACTTTAATGCGCGACTGCTTTTCCGGAACTAAACTGCAAATATCAAACAGTATTCTTACTATGGCACTTATTTTCGCACCTCTGTTAGCTCCGCTGATTGGAGGTATTATGACTGTTTACTACGGCTGGAGGTCCGCATTTCTATTTCTTTTCGTGCTGGGACTATCTGTTCTTATTATTGAAGTAATCTTCCTTCCGGAAACAAAACCTGAAGTTCCTGAAACAACTCTATTATATAAATATTCACTGTTGATTAAAAACAAATATTTTCTTGTATACGCAATAATTTTGACAATGGTTTTCAGCAGTGTTGCTGTTTTTGAAGCAACTTTCGGAATCCTTCTGAGCAATATATTTAAGCTTGGACCGGAAATTATCAGTATTCTTTTTATTGTTCCTCTCCCTTTTTCTTTCCTTGGATCCTTCACGGCCGGCATTCTCGGCAAAAAAGTTTCATTAAATATTATTATATTTGCAAATATAATGATTATGCTTATATCTTCTTCTGTGATTTTAGTATCCGGTATGATGATGGTACTTAATATTTATATTATTATCATCCCGATTTGTTTTTTAATGTTTGGAGCAGGCTCACTTGCACCTACTGCTACAACCTGCGCCATTGACCCATTAGGCAGTATTGCCGGCACAGCGGGTGCCGTGCTCGGCGGAATGCAGAATCTCGGCGCCGGAATATTCACAAGCTTCTCATCACTTATACCACAGAAAACACAGTTTCCTCTTGGAATTATTTTAACACTTCAGGGAACAATAATGCTGGGGCTTTTCCTTTTTTTAACACTCAGAAAAGTTGAACACAATAAAAAAAAAGCGGATAGAAAAGTGCGTGTATGAAAGGTACAGCAACTGAATACCGGACAAAAGGTTTCATACTCTGCATCCTATTATGAGGCTGCACTTTCTTACAGACTACCGAACTTTTCATCCAGCCCAAATCATGCATAATCCGGGTTTAACTTCAAAATAATTCGACAAAAGAAAATTCAGCATTTCTGGTTGTCAAATCAAAATCAGCAAGTACCGCCCCTCCCCTGTCGAATCTGCCGGGATTCATAACATATGTTTTTCCTATTTGATCTATACCGTCAGCTTCATGAATATGCCCGCAAAGACACGCAAGAGGCTGGTGCTTTTTAATAAAGTCTGTCAATTCCTGACATCCGGCATGAAAATCCCCAATCAGATCACACACAGTACCAAACGGCGGTTGATGAGTTAATATTATAACAGGTTGAGAATCCGGATAAATACTGTCATAATATTTAATTATAGTTTTATAATAATCAGAAGTATATTCGTTCGGTGTACTGGAAGGGGTTTTAAGAGAAGCGTTAAGACCAAAGACCTTTATCCCGTAAATATCAGTAATTTTTTTATTTAAGTTGATATTTTTCTCTGTTAAATATTCATCAACTTCCGGTTTATCACAGTTTCCGCTAACCGCAAAAATATTTTTATTATATTTACTGAATTCATTAATGACTTCTGCAGCCTCTTTTTTTCCACCAAAATGCGTAATATCACCGGAGATCAATATAACATCTGCCTCATACAGTGATTTCCTGCTGTTATCTATTAAATTAACGGAACCATGAATATCGGAAACTGATAAAAATTTAATTTTCTCTTTCATTATTAATTAATAAAATTTACTTTGACAGGATAAGATATACAGAACACGTCTGTTTTGCTATTTTTTAAAAGCGTTAATATTCTATTTAACCTTTTCTTGTTCCTTTCAGTATCAGGATATGACATATAAATTACCAGAGATTTGTCATCTTCTACCTTTCTATCTCCTCTATCATTTTTCCAGGCCCCGGTAGCATTATGAAACGATATCCCTTTCGGAAAATAATTGAGAATATAACTGATGATGAAAACTTTTTTCTCGGAATGTTTCAGGCCTCCGCTCATATTAAATGAATCTAAACTCATATGAATTTCAGTCTTTATCCATTTCTTGTCCTTTGCGCTGTTGTTATTTTCTGTTGTTTCGGCATTTAAGTTAAAAAATAACGCAAAAAGTAAACAGGTTGCTGAAAAAATGAAAATTTTGTTTTTACTCATGGCTTAAACTCCCTCCTAATATTGTTGTTGACAACGAAAATCATAGTTTCATACTGATTTAGTTTACCCGAATATAATATAAAGAGACATTTTATATTTTTTCGCAATAATTAATTTTAACTGCAAGAGAAGTTGTTTTCCACCTGTAATTCTACATTGGATAAAGAATTTTTTTTAAAATTTTACAAAATTCCCTGCAGACAAATAAAGTTTAGGTTTTTATACCCAAAACATTTTGGTTTATTTATCCGTATCGAATGATAAGGTCGAAAAATAGAATATATGTCCAGGTTCATTTACAAAGGACAAAAACCATAAAACCGCATACACTTGTGTATATTAAATTGTAATACGGTATTTGCTTGTTATTTTAATCAGTCTGAAAGCATAGAAAAATGAGGCAAGAAGCATTTTTCTGAGGAAAATAGAAATCTTAAATAATGCTTTGAGCCTAAAAAGCTCAACAAATAAACAAATAAACAAATAAACGACTATACAAATTTACAAAACCATTTTAAAATACAGGGTGACAAACATGAAACTTGCCAAAGCAGAAGATTTTGTAAAAGGCATTGTCAACGGCAGCAAAAAAGCATTATCTAAAGCCATAACACATATTGAAAGCACACATCAAAAACATCAGACTCTTGCCGATGAAATAATGCGGGATGTAATTCCGTATACAGGAAATTCAATACGGCTCGGTATAACAGGAGTACCCGGTGTAGGTAAAAGCACATTTATTGAAGCTCTCGGGATGTATTTAATAGAACAGGGACATAAAGTAGCCGTCCTTGCCATAGATCCCTCCAGTACTTTAAGCGGAGGCAGTATACTCGCTGATAAAACACGGATGGAACTGCTTTCATCTGCAGAAAATGCTTTTATACGCCCCTCCCCTTCAGGAAAATATCTCGGGGGCATTGCTCAGAAAACAAGAGAAACAATGCTGCTCTGCGAAGCTGCAGGATATGATGTTATTATAATTGAAACCGTAGGTGTAGGCCAGTCTGAAACAGAAGCTGCCGGTATGGTGGATTTCTTTTTATTTCTGGCCTTAGCCAATGCAGGTGATGAACTTCAGGGTATTAAAAAAGGAATACTCGAACTTGCAGATGCTATTGCAATAAATAAGGCGGACAAAAATAATATAGAACAGGCTGAGGCCGCCCAGAAGATCTATTTCAATGCACTTCATATTGTAAATCCCGCTTCTAAATACTGGAACCCTAAAGTTTTAATGTGCAGCTCTATTGAAAAAAGCGGAATAAAAGAAATCTGGGATGTTGTCCTTGAACACAATAAAATATTCAGAAACAACGGAGAACTGGATAAAAAACGACATGACCAGTCGGTAAAATGGATGTGGTCAATTATTAAAGACGGCATCAACCAGTACTTTACAAATATGCCGAAAATAAAAAACCAAATTCAATCTCTGGAAAATGATATACGCTCTGATAAGCAAACGCCGGCAAATGCAGCTAAACGTGTATTAAACTTAATTACAAATATGACAGCTGAATAAAGTTAAATTTGTGAAAGAGCTGATACGGAGTTTGATAAATCGAACAGCTGGCTGCCCGGTGCGGTTTAAATCTTTTTTTTATCCTCTTTCGCCGAGATATACTGTTTTAGTAAATGTTCTTTCATGTTTCTTCCTGAACGAACTTGCGGTAACAGGTTCGCAATCAGGATAATCCCCTTCAGCAAACAAATCCAGCCATTTATTCCACGACTCCTTATCCATTGTCTTAATAGTTACGTCCACCGAAAACGGAAATACAGTAGCACTGCAGGCATCACCCTCCTTACTGATCGTCTTATCCGGTTCAATAATATTTCCCTTTTTATCATAACATGTAAAAGAAAACATTGTTACATAGGGCATAACTCTATAATAATATTCACTGGAGTTTGAATTAGCAGTAAAAGTAGATACCGGTTCAGACGAATCCGTAGTATAGCCAGCTTTTTGGTCTGAATATATATTCCATCTTTTATTTTTTTTTGTAGAAGTATAATCTCCGGTCACACTCCTTCTGATCCAGCCGTTCTTTGAATCCTTTGGATTTGTGGCATAATAAAGCTGATACTTTACTTCGCATAAGCTGGATTTACAGTTTTTATTCGGTTTTAATCCCGTTGAAGCTATAAATGCTAAAAGTTCATTCCTGTATACACCCCATGAAGCAGGCTTGCCGTCTGGCTTCCAGTGCCAAAACGGTACTTTGCCGCTATCATAATAAGCTGTCTGAAGATCACGGGTAATCAGGTCTAATGTTATCCTTGTATTCTCAAAAGTGACACTTCTGCCCATTAAAGAATTTGTTGCAGAAAAAGCTGTCTGATATACGCTGATAAGTGTAGCAGACAGCAGACTGAAGATCGAAAGCGATACAATTATTTCTACTAATGTAAAAAACTTTCCGGACATTTTACAGAAAATTAACATTCATTTCTCCCTTCAACCGCTTAAAGTTTTAAGAATTACTGCGCAGCTGCCCCAAAACATATCCCGCTTTAAAACAGGTCCCTATAAATATTTTTTATTCAAAACAAAAGAATAAAAGTTATTTTTGTAAAATTAATTTAAAATGTTACTAAATATGTAACTTTTTGTAACTACTTCGTAACTTTTGGGGACTTAGATAAAGCCTGTCCCAAAAGTTGCACTTTTGTCCGGCTCAGTTGTCAGTTGTCAGTTGTTGGTTGTCGGTAGTCGGTAGTCGGTAGTCGGTGACACATTGAATTAAGGCAAAATTATTGATTTTGCTGCAATGACGGAACCATCTGTCGGTGATTAAAGAAGGATTTCTGTCCGGGGATTGAGCTGATTTCCGGTAATTAGCGTTGATCTTCACACGACGAAGTTTAATCTTTTCTGAAACAAAACGGTAGGGCGCGATCTCCGACCGTGTGAGCCATAGCCCCGCTACTCCGGGGCGACGGCTTAGCGCGCTGCAATACAGCATTATTGTTAAATGTATAATAAAATTATACGATTTAATGCAATATTTTACTGTATAGTATTTTTGTTTCAGGGGAGCAATTGCATGAAAAGAGTTTATCTCTGCAGAGATCGTATAAGGCTGCAGAGCATACAGCCTTTTTCAGGCTTTACCTATTTAATCTCTTTTTCCGATATAAATAGTTCGTCTGAAGGTGTGCTCTTTTTTGTTACGGAAATTTTCTGCGGTAGAAGTCTCATTGGTTATAACACTATTATTATTTTTATTTCCGTTTGCCCCCAGAGAGATCCATTTATTCCAGTCGTTTCTGCTCAGGAGTTTAAGAGTAATTTCGAGTGAAGAGGGTATAACACTGCTGTCACTTTCATCGCCGCTTATAATCGAACCGCCTGAATTATAACCTTTACACGAGAACTCTGTTACGTAGGGTATAAGTTTGTAATAGCAGTTTCTCGAACCGGTACTGCCGGTGAAAACTGCGTTTTCATAGCTCCCGTCTTTTTTATATATCTCAAGATTATTTGCCGCATAATCATAAAAATTCCAGGAATCATTATCTTCAGATGTACTGACTTTATTCCCCGTAATACTCATAAGCAGCCAGCCTGCAGTATCCTGAACAGTATCATCGTCGGTGTTATAATAAAGCTGATACTGTACTTCGCAGGCATTTGAAGTACAATAATCATTAGGCGGTTCATTCAGGTAAGCAACAAAACAGATCATATCGTTGGAGTATTTGTTTTCATTATCATAATCACTTCCTTTATGATAAAACGGTACAACATTGTTTTTATAATAAATACCCTGAATCTGTCTGTTTAACATTCCCAGGGCTACTCTCGCATTTTCAAAGATAGTGGCCTTGCCGGAAGTTGAACTCCATCCTTTCTGAGCAGAACTGAAAAATTGCATAATAATAGTCAAAAGAACAGCAAGCACAAGCATCGCGACTGTTACTTCAACAATGGTAAAGTGATATACTGTGTACAGTATGCCCGGTCCTGCTTTTCCATATTTTTCCTGCATATAACTTTACAACTTTACTTTTTCAAAATCAATTAAATAAAATTCAGTGAGCTGAATACACCTTAATATTGATTTATCATAATTATATACCAATGTCATTGAATTATATACAACAAGTACATTGCTTTATTTAAACTGAATTATAAGGGAAAGTTATTAAAAAAGAAACATTACACGGGATTTTATTCGCTAATTACTGTTCCTAAGTTCAAAGTAGTAATAATTTTTTTTTCTTTCTGAGTATGGTTTTTCAACAGGCCAGCTGATTTCAAGATTAATACCTACTGCCTCATCAGAAGACAGGCTGACTTCCTCACCTGTCACTTGAGCCGGGGGAATATCTGTCTGCCACAGCAAAGCTTCACCTGTAAAATCAACAACATGGTCGGTTAATACCTTAATGCCGTAAACACCGTCCCCTGCTGTAACAGTTTCTCCGGAAGTATTTATATCATCTGCATCGTAATAAATATCACCTTCTGAATTAGCTGTATCACCGAATGAGAAGTCGGAACCTAAACGACCGGTATCCGGAATATCAACCTTTTCCCGGGGTAAAAGAGAAACTATACCAGCCCAATCCCCTGTAGAAGCATTTGCTGCTCTTGAAATATAAGCAAAAAGACTGTCAGCAGCATCAGCACAGTAATTTTTTCCGATAGCTCCCCGGCTTCTGCTTAAACCTACAGGAAACAGTGACATTATAGCAGTCACACCTATAGCAAGAATACCAATGGCTATCGCTATTTCTACAAGACTGAAATATTTTTTTCTGTTTAAAATCACTGTTTTTTTCTGTTATTTATTGCCCAATGCCGTTGAATTAAAGCAGAATTATTGATATTGCTGCATTCACGGAACCATCATCAGCCTTCGCTGGAAGCTACGCCAAGACACAGGAGGACTGGTTCCTTCCATGTATTCCGCAGTTTGTGGAGGAAATCAATCCTTCTGTGTCGGTCATACAGGAACTTCTGTACGACGGCTGACGTGTCTAGGCGAAGCTACATGCGAAGCCAGATGATTCCGAAAACAGAACCCTTAATTCAATGACATTGATTCGTTCATTCGTTCATTTGTTGATTTGTTAGTCTTAGTCTTAATCTTGATCTTGATCTTAATCTTGATCTTGATCTTGATCCTGGTTATTTATTGTTGATTTGTTGAACTGTTTATTTTAGTCTTGATCATTTACTGTTGATCCAACATCCAACATCCAACATCCAACATCCAACATCCAACATTCAACATTCATAATCCATAATCACCTCTCACCGTCTCCCCTGAAACATCATTTACTATTCAGGGAAAATTGACAAATAAACGAATTAACAAATTGACGGATCACGGCGGTCTCGGAGAGACGCGCCCTACCAGTTTGTTTCAAATAGGATTAAACTTCGTCGTACGAAAATCAGCCTTCATAAGAAACACGGCCGGTATATGCTGCTATTTTAATACTTACAGTATTATTAGAGCCTTCGCCTTCTACAGTCTCTCCGACAGTAATAGTTGCACCGCCGCTGCCGACACCCTCGCATTTACCTGTTGGAGAAAAAACAACAGTCGGATAGATTTCTTTATTATCAAGACTAATTGATTTATCTGTAATACCCTTAACTCTTTCTGATAAATCTTTAATATCATCAATTTGCGCCCCTTTCGGCAAAAATTCCCAACGCTCGCCTTCAACCCAGTTACTGTTATCGGTACCGTTTCCGCCGGCATCCCAGTCACTGCCATCCTGAGTAACAATACACGGCCTGAACGCTACAGCAGAATAATCTGCCGGTAAGACAGATGAGCCTTTATCCTCAAAAATCAGAGCCACATATTTCCTGTTGGTAATGGCATATTCTCTGACGGATTTAAGCTGTGCGCCGAGCTGCCTGGCTCCGTTTTCCACACTCACACCTTTGGTGATCTTATGGAAAGTGGGTATAACAATTCCAAGCATTATCGCTGAAATCACCATTACAAGCAGGAGTTCAATAAGTGAAAATTTACTTTTTTTCATTCTCATATTAGAATATCAGCCCAATCGATTGATTAATTTTTTAAGTTTTATAGATAAAATTATTCGCAACTAAAGCTACCAGCAATCCGGATGACGGATAGGGTCAGACCTCCGGGCTGATCGCAAATACAGCAATATCTTTAATTATGCTTGATATCGGCGCGCTCGGAGATCGCGCCCTACCAGTAACCACTCCTTATTTCCAGGAGTAAATTGTTTCGCCCTCCGGGCCTCCGTATTTAGTTGTAACAAATACAGTTCCGTAGAGCGTCTCTCCCCCGGGAGCATTGCGTATTTCTCCGTTATAATCTGTATCGAGGTAGACAGTATAGTCATTACCCCACGGGTCCTTAAAACCGTTATCAGTATAACCGTCCGGAACATCAAGAAAACGTATTCCTCTGCCATTTCCGGAAACATCAGCACCGGAGGTCGATACATTCGTTAACAAAGTCAGTAGATTGGGATATTCTGCATTGCCTGTATCAACCTTACCATTACCGGTACATCCATCGGGTATCGGCAATACGCCGTAAGTCATTTCATAACTCTTGACGGCTGTAATTATTGAATGCATTTCGGACTTTGCTTTAGTTTTGTTTGCTCTGTTTCTAACGTTAGTCACCATTGGCATTATCAGTGCAATTAAAACAGCAATAATAGCTATAACAGCCAGCATTTCGATTAAAGTAAACTTTTTTGTAATATATTTCATTCAATCCTGCTCCTAATTACATATTTGTATTTGTTATGTCATCTCCGCCATTTCCGAAATTTGCACTGTCCGGATCATCAGCTTTAGACTGACCCCATTTCCCGTCCTTTCCGGGAGATCCTAAATCAAACAATGTTGAATTCCTTATTTTACTTGAATCACTGCAATAATAAATTGGATTATTCCACGCATCAATAACTTCACTATCAGTGTTTATCTCCCCTTTATTTTTCATTGCGGAATAATCGATCAGGCTGGTAAAGGTTGTATCTTCTTCAGCAACTTTCAAGGGAGCATAGTTATTGTACTGAAAATAGTATCCGGTTTCGTGTTTATATGCCCTCATCGCCATTTCAAGTTTTTTTACAGTTGATTTTGTCCTTGCCTCGTTGATTTTTGTGATTACCAGCCTGTAGACACCAACCCCGATAGTCATAAGAATAACTACAATCACAAATGCAGTAATCAGCTCTATAATCGAAAAATAATTTTTTCCTTTTAACATATAAGTTAACTTTCGGTACTAAAAATTTCTGAATAAAAACAGCATTCAATCAACAAATATTAAACCACCGAATCTGTTGTAATAAATTTAGCTTTAATATCTTAATCATTCAACAAAATAATTATATAAATCAGGAATAAAGCTGTTTATTTTTTCCGGTAACATGAAGTTTACCTTGTTCAACTAATTTAATTTTCCGCCTCCGTTGTATCTCATGCAGCAAATTAACCACATCTTTATAAGCTGTAAATCTACTATTCCACAGTAACGGATTTTGCGAGATTACGGGGTTTATCAATATCACGGCCTCGTTTATCTGCAATGTAATATGCGAAAAGCTGCAGAGCAATAACCGTTAAGATCGGAGCGATATATTTTGAAGTTTTAGGTACCCGGATAATATCTTCTACATATTCTTTAATTTCTTCATCCCCTTCTGTTGCCACCGCAATCACCGGCGATTTCCTTGCCCTGCATTCCTGTATATTACCTATAACCTTATCTTTTCCGGGAATGTCATTTGCCAGTGCAACAACAGGTACTTTTTCATCAAGCAGCGCTATCGGACCGTGTTTAAGTTCCGCCGCATGGTAGCCTTCCGCGTGGATATAACTAATTTCTTTAAGTTTTAGTGCTCCTTCAAGCGCAGCCGGATACATGTAACCACGGCCGATATAGAAAAAATCCTCTGCGGCGGCATATTTTTCAGCTATTTTTTCAATTTCGGATTTTGTTTTAAGAAGTTTACTTATCATTTCAGGTATTGATTCAATTTCATCAGCTATCAGGTTTCCCGCATCTATCGAAAGCCTGTTTATCCTTCCGAACTTCAATGCCATCATTAAAAGTACCGCCACCTGACATGTAAATGCTTTAGTGGAAGCGACACTGATCTCAGGACCTGCATGAAGGTAGACACCCCTCCCCGCTTCCCTCGCAATAGTTGATCCTACAACATTGCACAGACTGACTACTGAAGCACCTTTCCCGGCAGCTTCCCTAACAGCGGCTAAAGTATCTGCTGTCTCACCGGACTGGCTTATAGCAACAACCAAAGAATTTGGTTTCAAAATAGGATTTCTGTATCGAAATTCTGCGGCCTGCGCTACTTCGGTTGGAATATCTGCTAAATCTTCGAAATAATATTCGCCGACAAGCCCCGCGATGTAGCTCGTCCCGCATGCAGTTATAGTTATGTCAGTTGTTCCGGATACTTCTTTTGGCGTTATATTCAGCCCCTGCAGAATAGCAGTCCCTGTTTTAAAATCAATTCGTCCTCGTATCGAATTTCTAACGGAGTCCGGCTGTTCTTCGATTTCCTTGAGCATAAAATGTTTATAGCCGCTTTTTTCAATCTCGCCCGGGTCCCAGTCCACCAGTGCAGTTTCCCTGGTAACGGGAACTTCATCTATGTTGTATATCTGGACATCATCCTTTTTAACCATTGCAATATCATCATCGTTAAGATATATCACTCTTCTTGTATAGGCAACCAGAGCCGACACATCACTGCCTACAAGCATTTCGTTAGTACCGAGGCCCACTACTATCGGGCTCCCTCTTCTGGCTACAACAATATTCCCCGGATGACGTTTGGAGATAACTGCTATTCCGAAAGTACCGTGAAGCTCCTTCAGTGCGGCGGCAACAGCTTTAAAAAAATCTTTTTCATATAAGTAGTCTATAAGATTTACAATTACTTCGGTATCTGTACCGGATTTAAAAGTATAGCCATGAGAAACAAGTTTGTCCTTCAGATTTTTATAATTTTCAATAATGCCGTTATGGACGAGAGCAAAATTGCCGTTCATATCCAAATGCGGATGAGCATTTTCTTCCGTAGGCATCCCGTGTGTGGCCCATCTGGTATGCGCAATACCGGTTGTGCATACCCCGCCTTTCCCACCGGAATATTTTTTTGTAACGGCATCATGAAGGTTCTGAGTTTTACCGATTTTCTTTACTGTTTCTATTTTATCATTAATAAGCAGTGACATCCCGGCTGAATCATAACCTCTGTATTCAAGTCTTTTCAATCCGTTTATCAATGCATCTTCAACATTATGTTCTCCGATATAACCAACAATTCCGCACATAAAAAATACTCCGTTTATATATAATTAATTGTCAAATACTGAATTAAAAATGATACTTTTTATTAGTTAAATTAAAAGAATTAGCGTTAATCTGCGTAATCCGCTGATAAGTTAACAATTAAATGTCATACTCTCCCCTGAAACAAAAAATTACTATACAGTAAAATATTGCATTAAATCGTATAATTTTATTATACATTTAACAATAATGCTGTATTGCGGCGCGCTCGGAGATCGCGCCCTACCTTTTGTTTCAGAAAAGATTAAACT
>JAIPJT010000061.1 GCA_021733985.1 Victivallales bacterium
AAGAACCATCTGGATATGAAACGCATACGGGTACATAGTGCCGCGGCAATGGATAGTAGAATTTTCCTTCAGTTCATTGCTCTGATTTACTTCAGTATGATAAGGTCAAAAATACAGTCTGATGATAAATTAAAGTTTTTGACCGTAAGAGATATCATGGAGGAAATGGAAACTTTAGTTAAAATTAAATACTCAAAACGTTATGGAGAGGTCTATACTGAAACTACTCCAAAGCAGAGGCGTATAATGAAAATTTTCGGAATTCAGATTTAGCATAGTTACAATCCTCGGGAATTCAGGGTAATAAAGGGGGGACGTACGTGTGTTCGTCGGAAGACGCCGGCGGGACGACTCATGGAATACACACAAGTGTATGCGGTTTTTTTCTAATCCGGCGTAGCTCCGCAATAGTGAAAACTAAGATGGAAGAGATTTATTGACGATGCCCAGCCCAAAATCGGACAGTATTTCTCGCCACGCTTATACAGCACAGGTCATCTCGAATGATGTGACGGATAAATAAAAATCAATCGTAGTGTGTATATCAATGTCATTGAATTAAGAAATTAAGCATCAAATTTTAGTGTATGGTTGGAGTTCAAGCTCTTGTCGTGTCGAATGACGTGATTAGCTTGTCTGGCTGAATATTTTGCCTAACACACTAAAGTGTGAACTCCAACGTCTTAATTCAACAGCATTGGTGTGTATATTATTCTATTACTTTAAGTACCGAGTTTGCAACATTTTCGCTTACATTTGTTTTACCCGCTGAAAGCAGTTCTATAAGTTCTTCTATATCCTTTTCGACAATTTCCCTTGTCGGTTTGCCGGGTAAAATCCTTTCAGAAGCTTCAAATAAAGTTCTCGAACTGACGTCACTCTGAAGGATTTCTTCAAAAACCATTTTATTGGCCACAATATTGGGCATTGTGAAAAAACCTCTGAAAAGTTTCAGATTAAATACAAAAGCAATAAATTTGGCTATTAAATAGGTAAGAGGATTAAGCTTATAGACAGAAACAATCGGGAGCCTGTTTAAAGTGCATTCAACAGTTACTGTGCCTGAAGTTGCAAGAGCAGTCCCTGCTTCCTGTTGAAGCTTTTTTGCATTCTCTCTTCTTATTTCTATATTTAAATTATTAAGAGAATTGTTATTATCAATATTAAACTGTTCAAATAATTCATTGATCTTATTTTCAATAGCAGGTCGTTCAGCAGAAATTATAAACTTTAAATCGGGATATTTATTCTGAAGTTGAACTGCTGCTCCAAGCATAGGAGGCAGGAGCCTTTCTATTTCATGGGAACGGCTGCCGGGAAGTAGAAGAAAGGTATTATCATCTTTTTTAATTCCGGGGTCCTCCAGTGAATTTATTATATCAACCAGGGGGTGTCCTACAAATTCAACATCCAGATTAGTACCGGCATAAACATCGATTTCAAACGGAAATATAACAAGCATTTTGTTACAGTATTTAGCAAGCTTAGGTATTCTCCTTTTTCCCCATACCCAAACATGAGGACTGATGTACCATACAACAGGGATGCCTCTTTTGTGCATCTGTTTAGCAAAGCGTATATTGAAACCCGGATAATCGATAAGTACTACAGCATCCGGCCTTTCTTTTTCTGCGCGTTTGACTAAAGACAAAAAGAGTTTTATAAAAGTGAAAATATTTTTAAAAACTTCTATTAGGCCGACAACACCTAATTCAGTGGAATCAACAATTATATTAACTCCTGCTTTTTTCATTGCCGAAGCGCCCATACCTGATATAGTAATATCATTTCCGCGATATTTCTTCAGTGATTCTGCTAATTTTGCCCCATACATATCGCCGGAGGACTCACCGGCAAATATCCAAATATTTTTTTTAGTATTCATATCAGTTGTTTTTCGTATTTGTAAAAAGCATTAATATTTATTATAACATAAAGTTTTTGTGAAAAAATTTCTAATTAAGGATTATGCTTTCGGAATTATCAGACTTTGTGAGCAGTAATACACAAGTGTATGTGATTTTATGGTTTTTATCCTTCGTAAATGAACTTGAACATACACTTTATTTTTTGAAAACCATTTTGATTTCGGTATAATAACACAAAATAATTGGTTTACTCCGCAAGACTAACATTCTTTACAGAGGAAAAAAAGTTCTTCCGTATCGGTGTAAGTTCATTTGGCGAAAACTGAACTACCTTCTGCTTAGGAGACTGTTGAGCCTGATGGTTCCGTAAATGCAGCAAAACAATAATTTGTCTTAACTAGACTATAATAGAAAGGGGATTATGGAAATTTCAAATACTAAAATCCTGTATATAAGTAATACATTTTGCCTGGTTCAATAAATGTATAACGATTAAGGCTCTTTATATTCACCCTTAAGCATAAGTTTTTATTAACTATTTTTTGAAAAAGGTCTAAAATTGAAACCTGTTCTTTATACTCTATGATTTTATATTCATTTTTTGTAAGTCCGGCCATTTTAGCCGCTTCCTTCTCTGCATCTTCTAAATATCCAAGCTTGTCGACAAGTCCTAGTTTTAGCGCCTGAGCGCCGGAAAATATCCTCCCGTCACCAATAACTGATTTCTTAATGTAAGATGCTGTAAGTTTCGGAGCTTTAGAAATCCTTCCTTTTGAAACGATTTTTACAAATTCATTATATGATTCATCAACTAAGTTCTGTATAATCTTCTTTTCTTCAGCTGTCCTGGGGCGAGCCGGATTGAGTATATCCTTCATTCTTCCTGATTCATAAACTTCATCAGTTACACCTATTTTCTCTAAAAGCTTATGAAAATTAAAGGAATTAACGATGACACCTATGCTGCCGGTAGTTGTTAATCTGTTCGCAACAATGTAATCCGTTCCGGCAACAACATAATAACCTCCGCTGGCAGCAACAGAACCAAGGAAGGCTGCAACAGGTTTACCGTTTTTTTTAATTCTCTGAATATTGTGATATATTTTATCAGTAGCGGTTATTTCTCCACCCGGGGAATCAATTTTTATTATCACAGCTTTAATATTTTCATCAGCTTTTACTGCTTTTAATTTTTTACAAATTTTATCAGCATTTACCACTGTTTCCCATGGCTGGGAACTGTTGAGAATAATTCCTTGAATTTTTATTAAAGCTATTTTATTTTCAGCATCAGCTTTTCCCGAGTGCAATGACTGTTTAAATGCAAATCTTTTTTCATTAAGAGGTTTTTCTGTCATTTTATTAAGCATACCTGAAACAAGTAAATAAATTAATATTGCTAATAAAACAACACCAATAAAACAGGATGAAAGAAATGCCATAATAAAAAATAAACACCCGATTTTCCTTTTAGTTTCAGGCTTTTCCGTCGAATCTCTTTTTTCCATATTTTATTTTTCCGGACTTTTATAAAGTTATTAAAATCAGTTTGGACAGTCGTTCGTTTTGAGTATTTATCGATTTTACTGAAAAAGCTTGTTAATGCATCATGGGAATTATTAGAGGAAGTCGTAAACTTTCTCAAACTAATAGGCTGCAGTTTCTGGAACCAACTGGCTTAAAGACTGCTTTTGTTTTGCAGTACAGTGAGTGATTTTTCAACTTTTAATAAATGTTTTAATAAACAGTAGCATTACCAATTGAAGTAATACTACTGTGTTTAAAGATGTTATATTATGTAATTTTTAAAGATTTAACTTTCCTATTTCGGCATGTTTTAGTAGATACATCCAATAAGCGACTACCTTTTTATGCGCAAGTTCTTTTTTGGTAAGTTGGTTATTAGGTGTATAAGCCAATTCATTGACCTGTTTTTTAAATTTCAGTATCGAGGAAGAAAATTCTCGATTAACATTTACAAGTTCAAAATTTATCTGATTCATTAATTCATTTGCTAGAATTTTTGCAGTTTGTTCGTTACTTAAATTATTTATATTGTCTTTAATCTTTGTTTTGTGCTGTTTAAAATACTCGTCAATTATCGGTAAATATTTATTGTTAAATTCTTTATTCACTGATTTTGTAATTCCATCCAGCTGTGTTTTTACTACCAGTCCTAAAGAAGGAATTAATGATCTTGTATAATCGACTGTTCTATCTGCAAGTTTTTTTGTAATGTCATCAGCATTATTCTTAAGATATTTGTTTATTTTTGGAATTGACTTTTCTGCATGCGTTACTAACAATTCAGCAACAGTGTCCGGTGTTGCCAGACTTTTGAAGCTTGAAGTAATGTAAGAAGTATATACAATCACAAAAACGGCTATTACTAAGTAGACTATAAATGTAATTTTTAAAGTTTTTTTGGATTTTTTAACTTGTAATTCAAGTTTGTTTTCTATTTTTTCAATTTTATTTTCTAATTCAGACATAATCAAACCTCCTTTTTACTTAACCGGCATACTGCCTTTTTGGGGATTTATTTCATATATTAATGACTCTAAGAGAGCTTCTATTAAACGGTTCTGAACTTCCCCTGCCTGCTGTGGATTAATGTCTTTGAATTCACCGGCCTTCTCCATATTTTTATATAAAGCATTAAAACTGCTGTTTATTTCCTTAATATGGGCAACAGCAGGACTTAATTGCTTGTTAAGTGCTTCTGTAAGGCGTTTTAATAATATTTTATGGGTAATTTGATTTAATTTCTTCAATTTTTCAGGGGGAAGTTTGTCCTTAAAATAAAAAGTGAGTTTTGAAGCTTCTGTTTTGGAAAGCTTGTTGACCATGTTATTCAGCAGCCTGTCTCTAAGATCATTTTGAATATAAAAAGCCAAAGTCCGTTTTTGTTTATGAATATCTTTGGCAAAAAGCATTGACTGATTATTAAATTCTTTCATTAGCGCCTTTGCATATTTCGGACCGAGCTCAGTTTTGAAAGTATTAAAAAGTTCTGTGGAACTTTTTGTATTTGCCAATTCAGGCAGTTTCTGCTGAACTTTATAGACTAACTGTCCAGTCTTGTAATTTTTAAAATAGCTAATCATATTAAATATGAAAAAAGCAAGGGTAACAATAATTACCAGCAACCCAATATAAGTGGTTATAGAAGTGATTTTTTTATTCTTATTGATTACTTCTATTTTTTGTTCCAAAGCATTCAACCTGGCTTCATTATTGTCAGGTTGTTTTTTCCCGGAACCGGTTCCTTTTGGTTTCTGGACCATAACATTACCTCCTATTTGTTTATTAAAATTTAAAAACTTTATTCACAATTATAAGGGAAAGTTTACCATTAACAATAGAATTTTGTTTTTTATAATAATAAAATTAATTTAAAGTTTCTATAGAGAGATAGGATATAAGGACGGGAAATGCTATTGGGCTGCAAGATAAATTCCAATTTATACAACATGCATATTTATTATAATAATACTATTGATAACTTTAAATAATTTAGTAAAATTAATTTAACAGTTATTTGAAACCTATATTATTTTCCTATATAATTTAAAATAAGTTACTGAAGTAGGCGAGAAATTTTCAAAAATAAAAAATAAAACACAAGGAACTACAGAGAATTATGAAAAAATTTTCTACATCATTAGTCGTGTTCTTAATTGCAATTTTCCTGGGAGGGTGTGCATCTGTTGATAATTCAAAGAAACAGAAAGAACAAAATGCTGCAATTAGAAAACTTGAGAAACAGGGAATAACATTTGATTCAGATTCTTTCATAGAAGCCGCTAAAGCAGGAAAACTCGAAATAGTTAAGCTCTATGTAAAAGGTGGAATGGATGTAAATGTAAGACATAGCGAAACTGCACTTGGCGCTGCATGCTTTGCCGGACATTTGGATGTAGTAAAATTTTTAATTGATAAGGGTGCCTATATTAATCCTGATGAGCCATATCGAAAACCATTAATGTACGCTATTGTCGGGAAAAGTTTCAAAACAGCAAAGTATCTTATTGAAAAAGGCGCAGATGTAAATTCAGTATGCAAAAATAATGCTTCTCCGCTTTATGTAGCTGCCGAAATCGGTAATCCTGAAATAGTTGAGCTTCTGATTAAGCATGGAGCCGAAGTCGACTATATTCAGCCGTTCGTAGGAAGGACTCCGCTTGCCGCACAGGCATTTGTTTTGACATCGGACAGTATACCTACCGTTGAAAAATTAGTTAAAGCCGGTGCGGATATGAATTTTAAAGATCCAACCGGCATGAGTGTTTTGGACTGGGCTGCTGCCAGAAGAAAATTTGATATGGTTAAATACTTAATCGAACATGGCGCACACCCGAACAACGGATATCCGAAGGACTATGCTTCACGTGTCTTTCTATGCTGTATAGCGTGGGGCAGCCCCAAAACATGTAAATATTTACTGGACCAGGGAATAAGTCCAAATGCAAAAGCTTTTGGTAAAGTTCCGCTTGTAATCTGGTGTGCAAAAAATTTACTTGAAAACATGGCTGTCACACTCATCGATTATGGAGCAAGTCCTAATGAAACTTATAATGGGAGACCGTTAATTGATTATGCTATAGCAAACAATCAAAAAAAACTTGTTAAAAAAATAGATCCCGACTTCGATTTGAGTACGATTCATAAAACTGTTTCTGATCCAAATATTCAGCCTCAGAGTACTCAGGTAGAAAAAATAATGGGCGGTAAGTACTATAAAGTTCAGAAAACAAAATCTGTTCAAAGCGCTGTAAAAAAAGCACAGCAGGCAAATGAGACTCTCAGTGAAGCAGCTAAAATGCGGCTTCAATCTAATGCGAAAGGGCAAAAAAAAGAGAAATCCAGACAGATTTTAGAAGCACTTGATGAAACTGGAAATCAGAAAAAACAGGGTTCAGTAGAGGACTATCCAATAGACAGAGGAAAAATTGAAAGCGATATAGATTCAGAGATCAAAAAGATTGAAGCAAAATTTTCTACAGAAAAAGATGGAACTGAAAAGAAAGCTTCTGGCGTCCTTGGTGATGATGAGAGTAACTGGTATGATCCGGATATATCTTCAAGTCCCGATAAGTCAGAATGGGGGGTAGAGAAAAACCTTCCGGATGAGAATCCAACTGCTGAGACCGGAAAACAAGTACAGAAATCTAAAGTAGAAAGTAAAGCTAATGTAAGTAAGGAGTCACCAAACAAAACGCAGAAGCCCGATCCTACACAGAAGTAAATTATATAAAGTTAAATTTTTGCGAAGCACCGGTTTACCGGTGCTTTTTGTGTAACATCAAATTAGACGGTCTGCCCAAAGGTGTTTCAGAGCTCTGTTTTTTTGTTATGATGATTATATCACATTTTTTTTTAAGCTGTACTGATAGCGTTAATTTTAAAATATAGTTTAAACCTTTCTGAAACAAAAAGACAGGGCGTGTGTCCCCCGGCCTGTTAGTATAGACCTGCGTCCGCGGGGGGCGAGGGCTTAGACCGCTTCAATTACAGCATTATTTGAAAATGCTTTATAACATTACAATTAAATGCTATAATATAACCATATATAATAATTTATTTTTTTCAGTCTGGATAAACGGAATGGTTTAAACAGTTTTCAATTTACTTAGTCATTAAGATAATTTTATAAAGTGAGGTATACATGGGAAAATTCTTTTACCTTAAAGAAATAGAAAAGCAGCGATGTAATCTCATAAAGGGGTTGCAGTTAGTACAGGGGAAAGAAAGTTATATTTCTAATGAAGCAATTTCAGTTATTAGTAGCTACTTTTCGGTACCTGAAGCAGAAGTTGAAGGTGTTGTATCATTTTATGCCCAGTTTAAGAGAATCAAACCCGGGAAATACCGGATATCTGTATGTGATGGGACAGCATGCCATATAAAAGGATCCAAACTCATTTTAGACTGGATAACAACAGAGCTGGGGATCGCTGATGGTGAAACAGATAAAATCGGTTTTTTTTCGATTGAGACTGTAGCATGTTTAGGTTGCTGTAGCCTTGCTCCAGTATTAAGCATCAACGGAAAGGTCTATGGTAAACTTGACAGAAAAAAAACAATTAAGATTTTAAGGGAGTATAGAAAAAATGGCTGAAATTAAAAGAATTAAAGTCGGTACTGCGTCCTGCGGGTTAGCAGCAGGAGCAGGGGATGTTATAGATTTCCTTAAAAAAAATATAAAGAATATCCCGGTTGTAGGAGTCGGCTGCATAGGTCACTGTTATGCTGAACCTATTGTTGAAATTGAAACTGAGAGCCGTTCGCTCTTCTACCAACATGTAGATACCGATAAAAAATGGCTGGATATTATTCAATCATTAAGTGAAGAGGGCAGATTAGCTAAAAGAGCGTTAAGAGAAGAAAAAGAGCTTCTTAATGTTACAGGGCTTGCCGGGCGAATTAATCCGCTTTCAATAGATGAGTATATTTCCCACAATGGCTTTAAGGGTTTGAAAAACGCTCTTACAATGGATCCGGAAGAGGTTATTTCAGAAGTAAAAGAGGCCGGCCTCAGAGGCCGAGGCGGAGCTGGTTTTCCGACAGGGCTTAAATGGAGTTTTTTGGCGTCAAAAAAAACACAAAGAAAGATTATGATATGCAATGCAGACGAAGGCGATCCCGGAGCCTTTATGGACAGGTCTTTGATGGAAAGTGTTCCACATCAGGTACTCGAAGGTATGCTTATCGGTGCATACGCAACTGGTGCCACTGATATTTTTATTTACTGCAGGGCTGAATACCCGCTTGCAATTCATAATTTGAAAAATGCAATCAGACAAATAGAAGAATATAGCCTTAACAATTTTGGAGACCGCAAAATTGAGATTATTATTATGGAAGGTGCCGGAGCTTTTGTATGCGGCGAGGAAACTGCAATGATCGCCTCTCTTGAGGGTAGAAGGGGGACCCCCCGCTTCCGCCCGCCGTTTCCTACTGATTCAGGTTGGTTTGAACATCCTACCTCCATTAATAATGTAGAAACTTTCGGGAACATTCCAGTAATTTTAGAAGGAGGCAGCAATGATTACAATAAGCTCGGTACTGCCGGAAGTAAAGGAACTAAAATATTTGCTATGGCCGGTGATTTAAAGTATCCTGGGCTGATTGAAGTTCCCATGGGTATAACACTGAAGGAAGTTGTGTTTGATATTGGGGGAGCGGAGCCAGAAAATGTAAAAGCTGTGCAGACTGGCGGTCCTTCCGGCGGCTGTATTCCGGTAGAAATGTTCAATACACCGATAGATTATGATTCTTTGAATGAACTAGGCGCGATCATGGGCTCAGGGGGGCTGATAGTTCTAGGCAAAGAAAGATGTATGGTCGAAACCGCAAGATATTTTCTTGATTTTACTCACAGAGAATCATGCGGAAAATGTACCTTCTGCAGGGTCGGGACTAAAAGGATGTTTGAGACGCTTGAAAGGATTACTGCTGGTAACGGAGCTCCTGAAGATATTCCGTTTCTAGAAGACATGTGTGAAAAAATTAAAAAATCATCTCTTTGCGGTCTCGGTCAAACCGCACCAAATCCTGTGCTGTCTACTTTGAGATATTTTAAGAATGAATACGAAGAACATGTAAAGGATAAGCAGTGTCGAGCATTAATATGTAACAATCTTGTAGATATAGTGATTAACAGAGAAAATTGTATTGAATGTAATCTCTGTATAAAAAACTGTGCTGTCAATGCTATCAGCAAAGATTATGTTGTGGATAATGAACTTTGCACACGCTGTAATTCGTGTATAGAAATGTGCCCAAAAAATACTATTCATAGAGTAGAACATCGCAAAAAATAGAATGACAAAACGGAATTAACTGAACAAATATCTGGGTAGTGTCAAAAGTTTTATGAAAAGTATGAAAGAGTAAGAAATTATTTTTATAAAATATAAAAATGGTTGATTGACAATTTCTTTTTTCCTTTTTAGGTCTTCAATAAATACGGTTCTCGACGTCAGGAACTGAATT
>JAIPJT010000062.1 GCA_021733985.1 Victivallales bacterium
ATATGGTATTCTTTGCAAATCACCTATCTGGGTATTAACAGTGGGGTTAAGACATTTTGCAGAATAACTACTAAGTTTTGAGTTTAGCAGTGCCAGAAGAAATTCAATATTACCTTCACTTTTAACAGGGAAAAGGGAAGAACCACCCATATCAAAGATTAACCCTGTAGGTAGTATTCTAAATGAAGCACCCTTAGACCCCGTTGTTGAATAAGTAACTCCTTTATTAAAATAGAAACTTTCATTTTGAGGGCGGGATCTTACTTTTCCTTTCTCATCTTTAAAATTTTTAATATCAAAGCCATCATGCGACCAGTTAACTGTAAGCCATAAGTTACCGTACCATTTTTTAAAGGGTCCACCTTTGGCATATCTTTTCCATTTATTGTTCACATTTGAGTAGTCTTTATTTGTGGCAACCTCCCACCAAAATCTAATAAACCTGTTATTATCAGCGGTTTGCAAGCCCGCCTTTGGTTCGTAAACTTCTTCAAGAATTTTTGTGGCAAACTTCTCCCGAAAAGCATCACTAATCCAGTAAATAAAGGGCCAGCCTTTGATGAGCTTGAGCTTGGATTGGGGAAGGTGGTAGAGATGCTTGTCGTCCTGATTATCTATCAGATTATTTAATGCTTTTAGGGTATGATCTTTTTTAAATTTCTCTTGTGGAGTTCGGGTATAAGGGTTTAACCTAAAGAATACCGTATCGTCTTTCAAATTTGTACCTTTTTCCAGCACGTAAAATGCAGGATCAGCCATGATAGGCCCAAAAAGCTGGCTTAATCCATAATCTACAAAAAGGTGTATGTGAGTTTTATCAATTATGAACTTTCGCACATCTTCAAAACTTTTAATGTACATAAAAGTCAGTGGGTGAATAAGAGCGAGCTTCCCATCTTCTTCACTTAACTCAAAGCATCGTTTAATAAATGTAACATAGAGATTTGAGTTGAATTTATAAGGTTGCTTATAGTTTTTATTGATAAAGTCTTTGAGTTCGGGGCCAAAGTCACCGCTGTCGGTATAAGGCGGGTTGGCTACAGATACAGCATATTTTTGGGAGATCACTTCTAAGTAGGTCAAGGCATCCAAAGTTTTGCCTTTAAGGAAAGCAGTGGCTTTGTCACCGGTGTATTGCCGTACGGCATCTTTAATGCGAGGGAAGAATTCACGTTTAAAATCGCTGTACATCTGTATTCTCATCCCGGAAAAAAGGTCTTGTTCCTGTTGCAATTTTACAATACGGTCATTCAGTTTTTCCTCTATGCGCAGAAGGGAACCAAAGCGATGGGCATTTTGCAGGTCAGCCCATATTTCTTGCAGCAGATCTTTTACTTCCTCTTCCAGCGTGCCGGCTTCTTCAAAAAGGGGACGCACAGTTTCATACTCGGGTAAAAAGAAATCAGAGCTTACTACCTTAAATCCCTGGGCACTAAAATGGCGGTTTTGAGTTTTGGCCTTGATGTATAAACCCAGTTGGGCCAACTGTATGGAGCGATCGTCCAAATCAATGCCATGAATATTGTGTTTCAGTATCAGTGAAGGAATATTGTCTTCATCATAATCGGCACCAAAGTTGTCTATCTGATCCATGTACAACTCATAGAAAAAACCAAAAGCATAAAGCAAAAAGTTACCCGAACCGCAGGCGGGATCAATGAGACTTACTTCAGTTAATGGCTTTGGCTGACGCAGTTGTTTTTGGGGTGCTTTGGCAATTTTATAGCGGTGGCGAATATCGCTGGTAGGGTACATTTCAAGGTAAAGTTTACCCAGAGAGTTGTTCACCAGAAATTCCACAACCCAGCGCGGTGTATAAACCTGCGATTGCAGGGAAACTTTATCGTATTCCGTATCTTTTTCACTGGCTTTAAACTCAGCCTTTTTATCGTTATTGTAACTTTCATACAGCCAGCCGAGGATGTCATCGCTGGCCCATATATGGTCATCTATATTATGGTCTTTCTCCACCCGGTTAAATGCCTCAATGATGGTGTTTAGATCGAGAGCGTGTGGTAATAAGGCGTAGGGATAGCTTTTGTGGTATAGGGCAATTTGTTCTCCCAGTTCATTAAAACTTTGTTTGATAAATTCGCGCAGGCCTTCCAGTTCTTCATTACGCATTTCGGGGTGTTTTTCCAGCCATGCCTTATGCTGAAAGGAACGATCCCCATTTTCAGGGCGCTTATTGATGACCTCAGGGAAAAGTTGCCGGGCTTCCATTACTTTGAGGGCAGCAATCCGGTTAAAGAGTGTAAAGGTGAGTTCTTCCAGCGCTTGTGTCCGTGCCTGAGTGTAATCCCCGCCCTCATCTTTGTGCCGGTTAATTAGCTCAGCTATTTTATGTCTCTTGCTAAGCTGTTCTTCAGGCACTAAACTTGCATCCGAATATTCATTAGCCCCAATACCCAGCCTGGCAAAATGATTGTCAAAAGCTTTATGAATGGAATCTTTTATGTGCTTTACGTGTTCAGCTAATTTCATAATTATTTAGAATTTTCGTTGTCCCAGTCTATTTCCAATGGATCCTCGTTGGGTATTCCCTTTAATGATTGAATTTGTTCACTCAACCATTTCCGGTATTCCCCTGCTGTAATTTTTCTTTTGGGAGCATGCAACTTTACCTTTCGTGCTTGTTTCTGATCATTGACTTGAGCACTTTCAGGCTTTTCCTGATCTTTTACTTTAGTCAGGAGTACATCAAGGTCACTTTCTCTGGCCGGTGCCAGTTCTACAGCATTTTGCATTTCTGACAGCGAGAGATGGGAACGTTGATCTGCGATGTGAAATTCAAGCTCTACCTGATCATTGAGCCTTTGTGTTGCTTCTTCAAGGATACGCTCAGCTTTCTGAATAATTGAACTGTTTAACTCCTCAGGGTACTTTTTTATTTCTTTTAGTATAGTTTCTGCCTTCGTTTTTACCTGCTGGTATGCTTTATTCATTGATGCATTGGCATCTTTCATTAAATCATAATACCGGTCCTTGATCTGCATTGCTGTTTGATTAAGTTCCCCGAAGTTTTCCACTAAGCTATTTCGGTAAATATCTTCGAAGGTATTAATCAACTCATCAAATTCTTCATTGGGTATATGAGCTTTCGTTAGCTCAATTTTTAAAGCCTGGACAAACCGGTTCATGCCGTTGGCTTTCACCAAATTACTTTTGATGAAGCGCTGTGTCTTTTCAATGGCTTTTGCAATACTACGGATACGGTTTTTTTTCTGAATAAAATAGTCAGCTTTATCTGTATAATTTTGTTCAGTTACCTGCCCTGTAAAAGCACTCAGTTCTGACTTCATGGCTGCTACATCGCTAAAAAGCTCTGTGAAACCAGCAGTGGAATTTTCCATACCACTAATTTGAGAAATATAATAATTGGCCGTTTGTACAGTAGCCTGTACCATTTGAAAATCATTCAGGTTCCAGTCAACTCGTGGATCATCATTGTTTTTAATATTCTGGTTGTATTTTAAATCCTGAAGCGTTTGAACTATGGCATCTTTTTGGCCGGATGACAATGTTTTGGAAATCGCTTTAAATGCTGCTTTTTTAAATTCACGCGAATTGGAAAACACCTTTAACACTTCTTCATGATTAGGCGAATAATACTCGATACCCTTCTTTACTACTAATTTACCGGCTTTCATAAGCACCGCAAGTGTTGTATTAATAGTACCAAAACTAAAGCCGGTGGGCGCCTTTCCAAGTTCATTTTCCAGGGAGGCACCATCAATAAATTTGGTTTCAATACGCCGGATAATCTCTTCGCAAACTTTAAGGCTTTCACCAATGAAGTTGCCATTTTGGTCAAAAAACTTAAAATCATCTCCGGAAAAATGTCGGTGCAAACGATCTTTTTGGTTCTCTTTCAGTATTTTGATTGCAGTATCATCTTTTAGCTGAAAATCAAGACGTTTCGTAAATAAATTTCCTATTAGTTTTTTCTGAGTAGCAGTCACTGTGGCATTGAAATGATCTTTGTCCAGTAGTTGGTCATCAAAAAGGTAAATAAGATGACCATGCAAATACGCATTTTTTACTTCCTGTATAAGGTTTTTTTCTTTTTGTTCGCGGATTAAACTGAACTCACGAGTGATTTTTCTTATATATGGGTCATTATCAGTGCCATACTTATCTACTATATAGGTATATCGCTTCACTTCTTCAAGTAAGCTATCAATTCTATCATAAGCTGTAGTATCAGGGATTAAATAAATGGCTTTTTTCTCCCCTTGTGATTTCATTTTCTGCTTTTCTACAAAATCATCAAGCTTCTCATTGATGTTATAGATATTAAAGACTTCCAACTTCATTTCAGCAGAAGCTGAGCCCAGAATTTCATCCTGTTGGTCACTTCTTACCTGAAAAGGAAATACGTTTTGATCTTCAACAACCTGCTGTACATTTTTTAAATAATTTTCTTTTTTTAGGTAATTTATGATCTCCCGTTTTTTCACATACAATTCAACCGGAAACTCTTTCATTTCATCCAGCAGTTTGGTTTCCAGATCAGATGTAATTTTATACTGATGATTGTTTTCGATAAGTATCTTTTGATTAACCAATAGCTGTATAGCCTGATCTATTTGAGGTTTTATTTCATGATATTCTGTCAACTCAGTAATATACATTTTTGTAATATTTTCTGAAGTTGGATTAACTCTTTCTGCCTCATTTATGAAGTGAATTGTCTTAAGCAATTTGGTTCCGTCTATTAAACTTCCCTCATTATTAAGTATCCTGGATGCATTGTCATATTTATTTACTAATGCAGCATGGGGTTGTGGTTGGGCCTCAGTAGTCAAGTGATGTGCAGTACTGAATTTATGGAGCTCAAAATCTTTCAATTGTTTGCGAAGCACATCAAATGTAGTGATAATCATGCCACGTGCAGCCACCTGAGTACTGGTTAGTGCTTTTGCACTGAACAAGAATTCTTGCAATAAATTAAATTGATATCTGTGAAAAGGATAGTAGGTTGCAAAAGTATCTGCATCATCCGTTTTAGTGGGGAATGTAGAATCCAGATTTGTACTATCAGTAATTAATCCCAGGTTTTTCTTAAAATACTCATGCAAGTCTGAAAGGCCTTGCTCTGTTTTTTGTAATAAACGGCTTCTGATAATTTTATCGACTTCCGTACTTTCAAGGTGAATCTTTGTTTTAAAACGGTCAGTAACTTTTACCAACATAGATTTGGAAACATTCGCATTGTTTATGACATCGTCAAGTTTTTCCTGTGCAATGGCAATAGTCCAAACTTTACGGGAAATACTGGAAAGAGCTTCAGATATCCCTTCCAAATCAAGTAGTGAAAATTTCTTTTGGGCGATAGCTTCACTTGCTTCATCAAAAATGAAAACTAAGGTTTTATCGGGAAATTGATCAAGATAGTTGCTCAGTTTGTCCCGTAGAGAATTGGCATCGAATTGGGCTATCTGATTTTCCAGATATTTTCTTGTTTCCTCATACTCCTCTTCTGTATATTTCCAACCAACCAGCACATTTCTAATAACCTGTGGCACTTTCATAGACTTTTTTCTTATTTCTTTCCAGGGAGTAGATTCATTTTCCTCTACTTTGGTTTGAAAAGCCTCATAATCGCCCCCTAAAAAGAGCTGGTATTCTATATAACCATAAATATTTGGTAAAAAGCCCAAACTGCTTAAAAAGTTTTTGAATAAGGTAAAAGCCAGTCCTTGCTCTGTATTTTGCTTTGCAACATCAAGAAAAATAAGATGAGAAGGATGCCCATCTAATTTACCTATTTCATTTATAATGAATTGTTCATCTTTCACCCCTGACAAACGAGGCAAAAACCGTTCGCGTGCAGGAGTGCCATTAATATTTCGATTAGAAAGTAAATATCCAAGCATTTTGCCAAAATATGATTTTCCAGAGCCGTAAAAACCAGATATCCAGACTCCGGTTTCTTCAATTTTAGAAGTATATCGGCTTATAAACTCATAGAAATGCTTCCCTATATTATCTGTAACGATATAGCTTTCTATTTCCTTTTGGATTTCTATGTCCGAACGATCCTCCAGATCAATAACATTTTTAATGTCTTCTGTGAGGTTAATTTTAAGTATGTCTTTTATCTTATTCATAATTATTTCACCATTTTACATCGATAATTCGAAGCAGGTTTTACACCCAGTAATGTTAATTCGGTTTCTGACTTCTCAACAGCAGGGTAGAAAATAACCAAAGGGATTCCAAATTGCATTATCCTGGGATTTTGCATTATATGAATGTTTTCTATACCTGTTCCGTATAATGCTCCGGTATGAATTAAAAAAACCATTTTGTTTTGTTCAATAGCGTCTGTTATCTTTTGAATGATCAAGCCTTCAAGCTTTGGTTCATCCTCACTATCTTTAAAAACAATATCTGTTTGACCGCGATAATCATTATAAAACTTCTTGAAGTCATTCCAGCCAATGCTGTCAATATATTCAACTAAACATTCCCGCACATCTATGAACACACCATCAGCAAATATTTTCTTTGCTTTATTAATATATTCCTCTTCTTGCTCAGGGGGGTACACAAAAAGCACTGTATTTCCACCATTTGCCGCTAAACGAATTTGATCGCGGTTTTCAGGCGCCAGTGCAACTTTAAGATTTTGAAATTTTTCCTGATGTTCAGTTTGAAAGCTCATGAATATATTCTTTTAAAGACAATTTAGGTTCAATTATGAATTTATCACCAGTATATTCCCAATTAATGTATTCTCTGATTTCGGGTTGTTTCATCAAAAATATGTATTTTTCTTCAGACAGAAGTAGTAAAGGGAAAAAGGATGAAGTTATAGTATTGGACACTTCATTTTTTGCTACCAGCCAGTAATGGAAAAAAATAAGAAAATCTGTTTTGGTAAATGGTTCCTTTACTGTTTTTTTAACTTTTCCATCTAAAAACCCAAGCTTTTTAAGAATAGTAAGGAATTTTCTACTGACTGTCTCAATAGTTTCCCTGGTCCATTCAATTTCTATTTTTCCCTGACGGATAAGTTCATCCAAAAAAGCGATGATATCATGTTTTGTTATAGCAACGCGACCACTTTTAACAACCGGCAAAAAGCATTGTAAAAAAAGCAATTGAAACAAATAATCGGCATCATAAAACTGCAATGCCAAAATTTTCATCTTTATCTCATCAGAGAAAGAAGATTTCATTGCTTTCTCAAAAAGTAACTTAACTGAGTGTGAGTCAAACTGCAAAAAAGTATCTTTGATTGCTCTTATGTATTTTTTCTGAGAAGAAACTGTGCGTTCAGTTAAATAAAGGTCCGGGTCACTTATAAGTTCAGGTATCCGTTCGAAGTTTTTATATCCTCCCAGGATATTAATATTACTGCTTATTTTCACTTGTTCTGATCTCATGTATTTTATTAAGTTCAGTTTCTGGCATTATTTTTTTCTGTTTATTATCAGAGAATATATTTAATGTTTCTGTGAAGTTTTAGTAAGTTTTGGGTTATTCAATTAGTAAGGCGTGATGTTTTCTTTTATCAAAAATAATCATTTTTTTTGAGTTACAGAAGAAAGGTTTGAAATATATTGGATTAATAAGTAATTTCTCTTTTTATGATAATCTCTAAGCCCGTTTCTATCTTTCGTTCTGAAGTACTCCCTATTTTAGGACCAAATCTTATTGTTTCTTAGTTAATTGGTTTTGTTTTGTATAAGTAAATAAATATTACCTGCCAATTCGATTTCACCAAAAAAGCAGGAGAGAGACTCGAAAACGGCAGGAGAGCAGGGTTTTGTTTTGCCTTGCGGAATTTACTCCGGTCTTGCTTCGTTTTATCCAAAATGTTTATAAATATATGTATATCAGTTAAACGCAAACATTGTTAAGTAGAGTTTTACGCATGTGTTTGCGTAGAAAAAACAAAAGTTTTCAAGGCTGTTGTTTAAGACGTTTCTCCTTCGTAAGAATTGTTTATAATTGACGTAAAACTTGTAATAAACTGTATACCAGTAAACGCAACATTATTCCGTGAGTTTACGGCAAGTATTTACGTAAGAAAACGAAACTAACTTAAAGCTCTTGCTTAAGATGTTGCTCCTCCGTAAGAATTGTGTATAATTGTTGCAAAACTTGTAATGGATTGATACCGGTAAACGCAAACATTATTCCGTGATTTTCCGGCAAGTATTTACGTCAGAAAACGAAAATAACTTAAAGCTCTTGCTTAAGATGTTGCTCCTCCGTAAGAATTGTGTATAATGGACGCAAAACTTGTAATGCATTGTATACCTGTTAAACGCAAACATTATTCCGTGAGTTTTCGGTAAGTATTTACGTCAGAAAACGAAAATAACTTAAAGCACTTGCTTAAGACGTTTCTCCTTCGTAGGAATTGTTTATAATTAACGCAAAACTTGTAATGGATTGTATACCGGTAAACGCAAACATTATTCCGTGAGTTTTCGGTAAGTATTTACGTCAGAAAACGAAAATTACTTAAAGCTCTTGCTTAAGACGTTTCTCCTCCGTAAGAATTGTGTATAATTGTCGCAAAACTTGTAATGGATTGTATACCGGTAAACGCAACATTATTCCGTTAGTTTTCGGTAAGTATTTACGTCAGAAAACGAAAATAACTTATAGCTCTTGCTTAAGAGGTTTCTCTTTCGTAGGAATTGTTTATAATTGACGCAAAACTTGTAATGGATTGTATACTGGTAAACGCAACATTATTCCGTTAGTTTTCGGAAAGTAGTTGCGTAAGAAAACGAAAATTACTTAAAGCTCTTGCATAAGATGTTTCTCCTCCGTAAGAATTGTGTATAATTGTCGCAAAACTTGTAATGGATTGTATACCGGTAAACGCAAACATTATTCCGTGAGTTTCCGGCAAGTATTTACGGCAGAAAACAAAAATAACTTAAAGCTCTTGCTTAAGACGTTTCTCCTTCGTAGGAATTGTGTATAATGGACGCAAAACTTGTAATGGATTGTATGCCAGTAAACGCAGCATTATTCCGTGAGTTTCCGGCAAGTATTTACGTCTGAAAACGAAAATAACTTAAAGCTCTTGCTTAAGATGTTGCTCCCTCGTAGGAATTGTTTATAATTGACGCAAAACTTGTAATGGATTGTATACCGGTAAACGCAACATTATTCCGTTAATTTTCGGTAAGAATTTACGTCAGAAAACGAAAATAACTTAAAGCTCTTGCTTAAGATGTTGCTCCCTCGTAGGAATTGTTTATAATGGACGCAAATCTTGTAATGTATTGTATACTAGTTAAACGCAAACATTATTCCGTGAGTTTCCGGTAAGAATTTACGTCAGAAAACTAAGGTTATCTTGGATATTACGCCCAAAAAAGTACAAGAGAGCATATAAAACTGCAGGGGAGCCGGAATTTATGCCAGGGGTTGTGTTTTCCCTGGCACAATTACTCCGGATTATCCAGTCAGTTTAATTTTCAGCAAGATTTTCTTAATTTTGAAAAATAGGCCAAAATTTATTGAATTACGATTTTCTTTACTTTTCTGTTATACTGATTATCAATAATCACATAATAAATACCTTTTGAAATATTCGTCAGC
>JAIPJT010000025.1 GCA_021733985.1 Victivallales bacterium
ATAATTAAGAACATCCACCTTATATCTCTTTACCATAAGTTGAAGGTATTTTATATATAAATCGCGATATTTTGAAAATTTAAACAGATAAGAACGCCTATGGCATCTATGTGTAATATGGTAGCAACTCTCATCGATCCAAATTCTTCTTTGGCGTGGCATATATTGTATATAATCCCTAAGTATAAATAATATTAATTTAGATTTAGCATAATATCTTAAATTGCATTTTCAATGCTGTTTTATTGCTCTAAGAGCCTTAATAAATGTATTTAAAATATTTATATATTTATCTATAAGTATGTTATATGTTTTGAATCCGGTCAGACCCCCTTTATGTCCTTTATGTTTATACCTTTATGTTAAAAAAGGCAAAACTTACTGCCTCGCATCAACAGCCTCAAAATCAACTGCGTTATTAAGAATTATGTATTTCAATCTTTTTTGAGGGGAACAGTTTTGTAAAGACAACGAAGGCTATCAAGCTTGAAATAAGGCCTGTAAAAATTGGTTCAAATTCAAAAAAATCAGGTATAATGTTTTTCTCCATCAGTACCATAATTGAACTTCCGACGATTATACTTCCCATTGCTCCGCTCCAGCTGGCCGATTTCCAGTAGTGTCCAAGTACATACGGCATAAAAAATCCTGATGCCCTCAATGAGAATGAAAACATTAAAACAGCAATAATGCTTTGAGTATTCATTATTGCAACGATTACTCCAATAACACCTATAATACACATTGTCAGCTTTGTCATAATTAGTGTATGTTTGTCAGAAGCTTTTTTATTAATATAAACTCTGTATATGTCATTTGAAAAAATTGAACCTGCACCAAGCAGGTCAGAAGAAGCACTTGACATTGTCGCAGAAATCAAACCGGCAAAAAGTATTCCTACAAGGAACTTAGGCATAGTCTGGATTGCCAGCGTAGGCAGTGCATATCTTGCCCCGTTCTGCATAATAGAACTGCCGTCAACGACTCCCTGCTGTACAAGGGCGAATGTAATCAGTCCGAGTATTGCCGGAATAAACGCAAAAAGAATAAAAACTAATGAGGCAAGCAGTGAACCCTTAACCGCTGCTTTTTCATCTTTTGCAGCAAAATATCTCTGGACAGCCTCCTGTCCCACGGCAAATGAAGTTGTATACATTATAACTAAAGAAATTATTGTTCCCCAGCCAATATTTTTAGTTAATGAAAATTTTGTTTCCGGGATGTGACTGGCAATATTTTCCCAGCCGCCACCGCTGTGCAGTGCGAAAGGGATAATAAGAGCCATTCCGAAAACTATTAAAATCATTTGAATAAAATCTGTCAGCGTAACACTCCAAAGGCCGCCCATTACTGAATATCCTGTTACTACCGCCCCGATAATTAATACAGAAATTAGATAATTAAATCCGGTCATTGTCGAGAAAACAACAGCAGAAGCTGTAAACTGAATAGCAGTCAGCCCTATGAGCGGCAGTATCATAATAATCGCGGATATAAAGCTTGGTGCTTCACCATACCTGTTTCTAAAATATTCCGGAATAGTCCTTACTAAAGAATTTCTAAGTTTAGGAGCAAAGAATGCAAGTACCATAAATGCGATAGCCATTGTTACAACATACCATACGGCTCCGAGGCCCCAGTTCCCGTATGCTTTTTCAACAACTCCCATAGAGCTTCCGCCGCCGATTTCCGTTGCGGCAAGAGTTCCGGCCATCAGTACCGGGCCCAATCTCCTTCCGGCAACAAGGAAGTCATCATTTGATTCAATTTTTGATGATGAAAACCATCCTACTAAAAGCAAACCGATCAAATAGCAAATTACTATAGTAACAATTACCGGACTCATTCATTTCTCCCAAATACTTTATTTACAGATAATTTATATAAAACTTAAATTAAAGTGAGCAAAAAACAAATTTTATATTAAAATTTTTGTAACATAGAAAAAGAGGAAAAGAAAATTAATTTTATCTTTATGGGGTCTGACCGGATTCATTGACCGGATTCATTGTCTATAATAAGTTTACTTACAACATATATTAACATTATCAGTGTAAATAATACCTCTTAGACGCTTTTTTTGGTACAATTTTGTTATTTTAATGATTGTAAGTCAAATATGCAGTTTCTTCTTCTGCTATTTTAGAGTATTCATTTTTAATTTTATTTTCAATTTGAGCAAACAATATTTTCTTTTTACGCGATGGAAAATTAGCTGAGATAGCTTTAATAAACTCCTTACTGCCAACCGCTGCAGCTTCTGTCCATATTGAGTTTCTACAATGATAATTAAGTTGAAGTTCATACTCAAGAGTATTAGTATACCAATCTTTAAAAATATTATAGTCAGGCATATTCAGTGAATTTAATAAGCATTTTATATTTATTATTCTATATCTTTGTTTTGAACCGATAATCTCATGATATCCAGAATGCTTCCATTCAGAAGGATGTGATATAACGCCGGCTCTTATCATATTCATATCAATATAAAAAAGACAGCATGACAAATGATAACCATTTTGGATTAAAGTTGAATGATAGCGGTCAGTCCAAAAAGCTCCTTCTCTGTTCTTAATATTGTTATAATCTTGAGCAGTTCTACTATGTAGATATTGTATGGCTGAAGATATTTCTCCACTATTTTTTGCCCATAGAAGAAGATGGACATGATTTGATGTTACGATATAATTAAGAACATCCACCTTATATCTCTTTACCATAAGTTGAAGGTATTTTATATATAAATCGCGATATTTTGAAAATTTAAACAGATAAGAACGCCTATGGCATCTATGTGTAATATGGTAGCAACTTCCATCGATCCAAATTCTTCTTTGGCGTGGCATATATTGTATATAATCCCTAAGTATAAATAATATTAATTTAGATTTAGCATAATATCTTAAATTGCATTTTCAATGCTGTTTTATTGCTCTAAAAGCCTTATTAAATGTATTTAAAATATTTATATATTTATCTATAAGTATGTTATATGTTTTGAATCCAGTCAGACCCCTTTATGACCAGACCCCTTTATGACGAGGTTCGGAGCAATGATTTATCAAAATTCTTTTTATCTTTTTAAGCCCTGATAAGGGCGACAGTTTGTAGCCTCGGGTGTAGTGAAACGAAACCCGTGGATACAAATATAAAATATAATCTAAGCCCCCGCAGGGGAGCGATATAACCTTAATCCAGGAAGTGCTCCAGATCAAAGTTAATCCTGTGCTTTTCAAGAAGCAACTTTAATTCATCTTTAAAAGAAAGCCGTCTATGATGCCCTTCCCGATTTAATAAATTTGAGTATGTGTGTCCCATATTTTCTATCGCCTCCCGGCGGGGGCTCTTTAATTTTTTTATTCATTTCTTATCCATGGGTTACGCTACGCTTCACCCGAGGCTACCAACTGTCATCCTCTAACGAGGATTTTTTATTGATAACATTAATTATCTGTATTCAAATTCTCCTTGTTTCTGCGGGTTGTAATAAATTAAATCTTTGGGATTGAAGTTTCAAATCAGTTAAATATAGTTCATGAGTAGGAGCATTTATTAAAATGTATAATAATTTTGAAGAATATCTTGTAGGAAATAAAATTACTGAAGACAAATATGTTTAATTTTATATACACGTAAAACGATTGATTTTTCGAAAAAAATTCGAAAAATCAATCGCCGTATGTATAAACCCTGAACTAACCTCTTTCATATATAATAAAGACTGAGCATTTTACAAAAGAGGTTAAACTCTTTGCAGAAAAAAACTTCCGCTAAAGAAAAACAGGTTTATTAGGTTTATTTATCAGAACCCTTTTCTTTTACTTCTTTATCGAGCCCAAGGACCATTAAATCAGCAACCCTTTTTGAAAAATCAAGAGGATTATCTATAGGACTGCCTTCAGTCAGTAAAGCCTGGTCATATAAAAGCTCGGCAAATTCACCGATCTTTTTATTCTCTGAATCTACTTCATACAGTTTTTTCATTGATTTCACAATCGGATGTTCAGAATTCAGCTCCAGGACCCTCTTAGTCTTTGGCATTTCCTGATTCATTGATTTCATTATTCTCTGCATATAGGGGCTCTGATCATAAGCCTCGCCGACAAGGCAGCATGCACTGTCTGTAAGGCGTTTTGAAAAACGAACTTCCTTAACATTTTCATCCAGTTTCTTCTGTATAACCTCAAGTAAAGTGTTATATTCTTTTTTCAGATCTTCGTCTTTTTCTTTGTCATCTTTCTTTTCTTCACCTAAATCTATATCACCTTTACCTACAGCTTTCAGCTGTTTCTTTTCATACTCAAACATTCCGGATGCTACAAACTCATCAATCGGGTCAGTCATAAACAGCACGTCGAAACCTTTTGAACGGAAGATTTCCAAATGCGGTGAATTTTCCAGGACATTTCTTGACTCACCGATAATGTAATAAATATCTTTCTGCTCTGAAGGCATTGTATCAATATATTCTTTCAGTGAAATAAGCTTTCCCGGTTCCTGGTTCATTGTTTCAAATAGAAGAAGTTCCTGAAGCTTTTCTTTATTAGAGTAATCGGCATAAACACCTTCTTTTATAAAGCGGCCGAACTCCTTAAAGAACTCTTCATATTTTTCAGGCTTTTTATCTTTTATTTTCTTTAGTTCTCCAATAACTTTGCGAACTATATTTTTCTGTATTTTTTCTATAGTCGGATTATCCTGCAGTGTTTCCCTTGAAACATTCAGCGGCAGATCAGAAGAATCAACCACACCGTCAATAAACCTGAGATACTCCGGTACAAGGTTCGGACATTCATCAGTAATGAAAATCCTTCTTACATATAAATGCAGGTTCTTCTTTTTCGTATCCGGCATAAACATATTAAAAGGATTTTTTGAAGGTATATACAGCAAAGCCTTAAATTCCGTCTTGCCTTCGGCAGAGAAATGTATAGTTTTAAGTGCATCTTCCGGAGAATGGCTTATATGTTTAAAAAACTGCTGATACTCTTCATCTTTAATTTCACTTGGATTTCTCAGCCAGATAGCTTTTTGTGAATTTAATACCTCATCCTTCTCAACATCCACATATTCAATATCCTTTTCATCTTTTCCTTCGGAACCCTCTTTAGGCTCTTTTACTGTATCCTTCATTCTTACAGGGTACTCAATAAAATCAGAATATTTTTTAATTATCTCTTTGATTGTCCATTTCTGAAGATACTTCTCAGCTTCCTTTTGGAGTTTTAAAGTAATCACCGACCCGTGTTCCTCTTTATCAATATCTTCCAGTGAATACTCGCCGTCTCCCTTAGAAATCCACCTGACTCCTTTTCCGTCATAGCCGGCCTTTTTTGTTTCAACTGTTATTTCATCTGCAACCATAAAAGCGGAATAAAAACCTACTCCGAACTGACCAATAAGCTCGGGAATATCTTTTCCGGCAGCTTTTTGCTCTTCAATAGCCTGCAGGAAAGCTTTAGTTCCGGACTGCGCAATAGTTCCTAAATTTTCAACAACTTCGTCACGGGTCATCCCTATACCGTTGTCGGAAATCTTCAAAGTTTTAGCTTTATCATCAACTTCAATTCTTATCCCCCAGTCTTCTGCAAGGGAAGTGTCTTTCAATGCCTCAAACCTGACTTTATCTATTGCGTCTGCGGCATTAGCTACCAGTTCCCTTAAAAATATATCCTTATTCGTGTATAAAGAGTGAATAACCAAATCCAGTACTTTTTGTGTTTCCGCTTCAAATTTCCTTACTTCTTTACTCATTAAATGTCTCCATTTTACATTTTAAATATTTACATTTTAAATTAATTATAATATAAGAAGGTATAAAGCCCTGATTAACTTAGCAGGAATTAGCAGTATTTATGCCAATGGAATATACTTTAAGCTTTCGTGCAGGTTCTCCTCCCTGAAAAAATAAATATTATACACAGTATGGCATTTAACAATAATGCTTGATTTACGGCGGTCTCGGAGAGACGCGCCCTACCGATTTGTTTTATTTCTAAAATTTTGTACAACTGACCATGTCATCAGATATGACAAGAGTTGTGAATTCAAACGAAATTTCAGTTCAAATAGAGTCTTATATTCTTTTCAGAGAACACCTAATTACCTTTATCGGGCGTTTCTAAAAAAAAGCCGATCAGCATTTGACAATATGTCTCTTTTTACAAAGTTACAGCTTCAGTATGGGTAATTATGACCCGCTTAATAAGATTTATTTAACTTTTAAAGGCAGCCCTGATACCATTAATAATACATCAGTAGCAGCTTCTGCAAGTTTCTGGTTAATATCTCCCAGTAAATCCCGATAGTCTCTTGCTATTTTATTATCAGGTACTATTCCGAGTCCGACTTCATTCGTAACCATAACAACATCAGCATTAACAGATTGAAGTTTCTCGCATAGCCTGCGTGATTCGAGTGCTGTATTTTTGTTGTTTAATATCAGATTATTTGCCCATAGTGTAATACAGTCTATAACAATTAAATCCGCATTATTATTTTCCGCCTGTTCAACTGCTTTTGCCAGTTCGAATCTTTCTTCCAATGTAGTCCACCTGTCCGAACGTTCAGCTTTGTGATTTTTTATTCTTTCAGCCATTTCATCATCCCCCGCCCATGCAGTCGCAATGAAAAACGGTTTGTCGGCTTTTTCTGCAAGTTTCAAACCAAGTTTGCTCTTTCCGCTTCGAACACCACCCGTAATTAAATATATTTTTCCCATGAGTTAATCCTTTCAGGTTTAGAATATTCAATTATGCATTTATATTACTATATACATATTTTCAAATATATTATATTCAATATGATTGATTTTCAAAAATACTTAAATAAGTTTAAAATCAATTACATGCAGAAAAGGTAAAAAATGAAAACTATTGACTTGAGAAATAAAAATAATATAGATGCTTTTGATAAAATTATTCATCGCCCGGCTTTTCCTCCGGAAATTGAAGAACCTGTAAGACACATACTCAAAGAGGTTAAAGTTAACGGGGACAGCGCTGTCTGCAAATATGCAAAAGAATTCGACAAAGCCGATTTGGTTCCTGATGATTTTCAGTTAACTAAAAATGAAATAAAAAAAGCGGCTTTCTCTGTACCCTCTGAAAAAAAAACAGCAATAGAAATTGCAATAACAAATGTCACTGAATTTGCAAAGCGGCAACTTCCGAAAAACTGGAGGTTCTCCCCCCGAATGGGTGTTGAACTGGGAGAAAAATTTATGCCTTTAAAAAGGATAGGCGCATACATCCCCGGCGGTACAGCTCCGCTTGTTTCAACTGCTGTCCATTCAATAGCCATAGCAAAAGCTGCGGGCGTAAGTGAAATTGTCGGCATCACTCCACCTAAAAAAAACGGTTTTCTTACTCCCGAGTTAATATATGCCATGTCCGCCGCCGGGGCCACTGAAATTTACCGAATCGGCGGAGTTTACGGTATTGGAGCCTTAGCATACGGGACGGAAAGTATTAATAAAGTCGAAAAGATTGTCGGTCCGGGTAATGCATACGTAACTGCAGCAAAAAAAGCTGTTTACGGAGATGTCGCAATAGATATGATTGCAGGGCCTTCGGAAATAATGATAATTGCAGATAATTCAGCTGACCATAATTTGATAGCCTCAGATATTTTATCTCAGGCTGAACATGGCAGCGGAGATGAAATGGCGGTCCTTATTACTGACTCTGAACAGCTTTCAATTGATGTTGAGAAAAGTGTATATAAAAGAGCAGAGAAATTGTCCAGACAGGATCCAGTATCCAGGGTTTTAAAGAACGGCACTTATTCTCTTTTGGTTGGAAACATGGATGAAGCAGCAGAGACAGTTTCTAAGCTTGCTCCCGAGCACCTTGAAATAATATGCAGAAACGCAGATGCTATCGCTGATAAAGTAACTGCTTCCGGAGCTATTTTTATAGGAGAAAATACACCCGAACCGGTTGGTGATTTTTCTGCGGGGCCGAGCCATGTCCTTCCGACAGGCGGAAGTGCCAGATATTTTAGCGGCCTTACAGCAGCCTCTTTCATCAGAAGAACCAGTATATTAAAATATACTAAAGCCGGTTTAGAAAAAGAAATGCCTACGATAGAAAAGTTTGCAGAAATGGAAGGGCTCGATGCACACGGCAGCAGTGCTCTTGCAAGATTCAGCTCTTATATGGAAAAACAGTAACGCTGAGTTAAATTCTACTAAAATTACTTAATTCAACAACACTGAATAAAAATAATAAAAAGTATCGCTATGAGTTATTTCAGAAAGAATATAGAAAAAATGGAAGGCTATACTCCCGGCGAGCAGCCTGCTTTGAATTCAATTATAAAACTGAATACAAATGAAAATCCATATCCTCCTTCACCGGGAATTTATGATGCATTAAAAAAAATTGATCCAGCCGTACTGCGTTTGTATCCGAATCCTTCATCGGATTTACTGAGAAACAAAATTGCCGGAAAATTTGATGTTATTACAGACAACGTTTTAGTTGGTAACGGCTCTGATGACATCCTGACAATAGCCGTGAGATCATTTTTAAGCGAAAATGAAAAAGCTGCATGTTTTACACCCTCATACTCTCTTTACCCGGTTTTAGCTCAAATCCAGAATACAGAAATCGTAAAAATTCCCCTGGAGGGAAAAGACTTCAGTTTCCCGGCAGAACTCGTTGATAAAACTTCAGATTTATATAAGTCCATCAACACTGCAAAGATTTTTTTCATAACGAGGCCCAATGCCCCTACCGGAACAAATATAAAGCTTGAATATCTTGATAAATTCTGTACTATTTTTAAAGGAATAGTTTTTATAGATGAAGCATATGCCGACTTTTCAGATAATAATGCACTGCCTCTTCTGAAAAAACATGATAATATAATTATTTCAAGAACTTTTTCTAAAAGCTATTCGCTTGCCGGAATAAGAGTCGGGTGGGCAATGGCTTCAAAATATATTATAAACGGAATGATGAAAGTAAAAGATTCTTATAATGTAAATACAGTATCTCAATATCTGGCTTCAGAGGCACTCGATGATACTGAATATTTAAAAGAAAATTTGGCAAAAATAATTGGTACAAGAAAAAAACTTTCCGATAAATTGAGAAATTACGGTTTTAAAGTTTTAGATTCCAGATCTAATTTTATTTTTGCGTCGCCTCCAGATGGAAATGCTGAAAAACTTTTTAAATACTTACGTTCAAATAATATCATAGTAAGATATTTTCCCGGAGAACGAACCGGAAAATATATAAGGATAACTATAGGAACAGACAGAGAAATAGATATACTGCTTAAAACAATAACTAAATATATAGATAAGTACGAGAAGGTTTAAAATAATGAAAACGATTAATTTCACCGGAAGACCCGAAATCGACTTTCCCTGCGAATGGTCATATAAAGTCTTTGGTACCAGCAGAGGTAGCGTTGAAACAGCTATAAGAGAATCACTGGCTGAAAAATCATATTCTGTAACAAAATCAGTTCTTAGCAGCAAGGGGAACTACATCAGCATAACTGTTAAACTGACCGTTAATGACAGGAATGAGATTGACAGCCTCTATAAAGCTTTATCACAACATAAAAATATAAAGATAGTATTATGAAAAATTTAAAGAATTCATTTTTGAAATTGTCAAAGAAAAGCCGTTTTGCTGTGGTCATACTTTTACTAATCCTGACCTTCACTCTCGGAGGCAGTATCGGTATCAAATTAACTTCAGACTACTATGAAAGTCTATTCAATAAATTTGAATACTATAATCCTTCATTTAACATAGTCGAATGTGTGAAGACGCTTGGATATTTAAGGAAAAATGAAATTAATAAAGCTATCCATTTTGAGGAATGGAGACTCGATGACAATATAATGAAACTCTCCAACAGCATTAAAAAATCTTATACTCATGATAAAAGGCTTTTAAAGTTTGCAATGTCAGCTCTAAAACTTGCCTCCTCGTACCGGAAAGATTATTCTTATGAAGAATATCAGACTGAAACAACCAAGAAGACTGTAAATAAAGCACTGGATTTAGCCTGTAATAATACAAAAAAGAAATAATTATCAAAACAAATTTTCAAAAAAAGGACTCTTAGGAATATATTATACCCAAAATGTTTTGGTTTATTTATCTATCACACCATACGGTATGAGCTGTATCGAATGGTAAAGTCGAAAAATAAAGTGTATATCCAAGTTCAGTTACGAAGGACAAAAAACCATTCCGTCTTCGTTTTCGCTATTGCGGAACTATGCCGGATTAAAAAAAAACGCATACACTTGTGCATATAATAAAAAATTTATTATTTCTGCAGAGAAGAAAAAAATATGGAACTGCCTTTTAAAATAGATTTGTCAGATAAAACTGCTGTAGTTACCGGAGGCGGAGGAGTTTTATGCAGTGTACTTGCAAGAGCTCTTGCCGCATGCGGAGCAAAAACAGCAATCCTTGACATTAAAAAAGAGGCAGCAGACAAAACGGCTGAAATGATCAGAGCTGACGGGGGGACTGCTATAGGAGTTCAATGCAATGTACTTCAAAAGGAAAACATTATTAAAGCAGAAAAAATAATCTCAGAAAAATTAGGCAAATGTGACATCCTTATCAATGGTGCCGGAGGAAATCACGCTAAAGGCACGACAACAAAAGAATATTTATATAAGGAAGATATTAAAGATAATCCTGATATAACAACTTTCTTTGATCTTGATCCGGAAAGTATTAATTTTATATTTAAATTTAACTTCCTTGGCACACTTCTGCCTTCCCAGATCTTTTCAAAACCAATGGCAGAAAAAAGCTGCGGGACTATAGTCAATGTATCCTCTATGAACGCGTTCTGTCCACTGACTAAAATCCCTGCATACAGCGGAGCCAAAGCTGCCGTAAGCAATTTCACTCAATGGCTGGCTGTACACCTTTCAAAAATAGGAATAAGAGTAAATGCAATAGCACCCGGCTTTTTTATAACAGACCAAAACCGGTCACTGCTGATAAATAAAGACAGTTCACTGACAGAACGGGGGAACAAAATTATTTCTCAAACCCCTATGGGAAGATTCGGCGCCCCGGAAGATTTGATCGGAACACTACTATGGCTTATAGACAACCGCGCCGCTGGATTTGTCAACGGCATAGTTGTACCTGTCGACGGAGCTTTCTCGTCATACTCCGGAGTATAACAGTTAAATTCTTATGAATTCACAAAGCAAAAAAAATATTCGAAGAGGAGTTTTACAATGCAGAACTTAAACAAAGGAAATTTATATCCGTTATTATTTGCGCCGATATACAAAGAAGTAATGTGGGGCGGCAATATGATGAAATCAGTTCTTAACAGAGAATTGCCTGACTCAGAAACTCCTATAGGCGAAGCCTGGGAAATCGTAGACCGTGAAGATGCTGTCAGTGCTGTAGAAAACGGATCCATGAAAGGCCGAACCCTAAAAGAGCTTATTGATACCTATGGTAATGATATTGTTGGTAAAAAATGCAAATCAGAAAGATTCCCCCTTCTGATTAAAATTATCGATGCCGGAAAACGTCTTTCACTCCAGGTGCATCCCGGCGAAGAGGAATGCAAAAAAATAACCGATGCTGAACCTAAAACTGAGATGTGGTACGTCATTTCTTCTAAAAAGGACGCTAAAATCATCGCCGGAATTAACCACCACTGCACAAAAAGAATGTTTATGAGCTCCTACAGCTCTTCTGAAATAGAAAAATGTCTACAGCTTTATAAATCGAATCCGGGTGATGCTTATTTCATCAATGCAGGCACAGTACATGCTCTGGGAGCAGACAACTTAATTCTTGAAATACAGCAAAACAGCAATACAACATACAGAATAAGTGACTGGGGCAGAGTAGACTCTAACGGCAAGTCCAGGGAGCTCCATATTGATAAAGCAATGAGATGTATTCATTTCACGGGACGAACTTCTCCCAAAATAGCAGGTGTGATTTCAAAAACAAACCATAACAGGAAATATCCAATAATTAAATACTGCCCATATTTCCAGGTTAATGATTTAAGGCTTGTAGAAAGCTGGAATGATGAAACTGACGGAAGCAGTTTTCATATTATAACTGCGGTTAATAATGAAATAGAAATCACAAATAATACTTATTCGACAAAAGTCGGCCGGGGCCGATCCTGTTTAATACCTTCAAGTTTTGGTAACTACAGGATCAACTTAACCTCTGATACTGAAACTACCGTAATAAAAACAACCCTATAAAATTTCTACTTTTTAATATAAAAAACAGGTACTATATAAATGAATTTTAAATGTATTAACGATTTAATTGTATATCTTTCAAAAGAAACCGGTAAACAGATTGAACTGCTTCCGGAACTGTGTCCTAAAAATATGGATGGACAACTTACAGTTAACTGTTTCAGGCTTGCCCCCGTTTTTAGAGTCAATCCTGAGCTTATTGCTGAAAAAGTGGAAAATTATTTATCAAAACATCCCGACACTGAAAAAGTGAGCAGAATTAAAGCTTTTGTTAATTTTGATATATCCGCATCCGCACTTTATAAGGATACTTTCTCTGATATAAAAAAACTGCTGTCAGACCCTGAGGCAAATAACTCGAAAAAAAAGAAATATCTCATTGAATACTCTGCGCCAAACACAAACAAACCGCTGCATCTCGGACATCTCCGAAACAATACTCTTGGAATGGGGCTTGTCTCACTCCTAAGGAGAGTAGGCCATGAAACGGTAGCTGTTAATCTTGTAAACGACAGGGGAATTCATATATGTAAATCAATGGTTGCATACAAACTTTTCGGCAATAATCAAACACCCGAAAGTACAGGTAAAAAAGGGGACCACTTTGTCGGAGAATTTTATGTGCTTTTTGATAAAGAGTTTAAAAAACAGATATCTGAATTGAAAAAAAGTAATCCTGAACTTTCTGATAAAGCTGACGAAGAGCTTTTCTCCGAAACACCCATAGGAAAAAAAGCACAGGATACCCTCCAAAAATGGGAAAAAAACGATACAGAAGTGGTCAGTTTATGGAAAAAAATGAATGAATGGGTAATGGACGGTTTTAATGAAACTTACCGGCGGATGGGAGTAAAATTTGATAAAGTCTATTTTGAAAGCGATACTTATAAACTCGGAAAGGATATCATATTAAAAGGTTTGGAAAAGGGCGTTTTGAAAAAACGCGATGACAATGCCGTAATCGCTCCTCTTAAAAAATACAAACTAAATGATAAAGTTGTTTTAAGAGCCGACGGAACAAGCGTCTATATCACACAGGATATAGGCACAACAATAAAAAAATATGATGATTTTCACCCTGATACTCAGGTTTGGGTTGTCGGAGATGAGCAAATATATCACTTTAAAACTCTTTTTGCCATATTGAAAGAACTCGGCTATGACTGGGGGAACAGTTTTTTTCACCTCGCCTACGGAATGATAAACCTACCTGAAGGAAAAATGAAAAGCCGTGAAGGTACCGTTGTAGATGCAGACAACCTTTTCGATGAAATGACAGAACTTGCCAAAAAAGCAACCCTTGAAAGATGCGGAGACAATATACCCGATGATATCGATAAACGTTCTGAAATCATAGCTCAGGGCGCATTGAAGTTTATGCTGTTGAAATTCAATCCCAAAACAACTATTACCTTTGACCCCCAGGCTTCAATTAAATTTGAAGGCGATACCGGACCTTATCTGCAGTATGTCTGCGCAAGGATTAACTCTATTATCAAAAAAGCCGGTACTGAAGGAATATATCTTTCAGAAAATAAGTCCGTAAACGGGAACCTGCTCAGCACTCAATGGGAAAAGAATATTGCAGTTCTTGCTTCATTCTACCCAAATACTTTACTTGATGCCGCCGAAAAAATGGACTGCTCAGGGATAGTCCTATACCTGATAAAACTTGCAAAAGCATTTAATTCATTCTACAGGGAGTGTCCGGTACTGAATGCTGAAACAGAGGAACTGAAAACAGCCCGTTTGGCACTGAGCGGCGCAGTAAGGGAAATTATTTCGGATGGACTCCGCACCTTGACTATTGACATACCTGAAGCTATGTAATCTCCTGCATAAAACTAAAAAGGATATTTAATGAAGTCGGTTATTAGAACTATAATACCTGTTTTGCCCGTTACAGCTGCACTGGTTTTTGCATCATGCAGCAGGAAACCGGCCTCAACTTATAATTATTCACGGCAATCCGCTGAAAATAAAAGCCTTGTCACTTATGAATCCGAATATATAAAAGGCTATGAAGGCAAGCACGTCATAATAGACTATTATTTTATACCAGTGATCAAAAGAATTAACAGGTATGCGAAGAAATTCAATGTCGAACTCCAGGTCACAAGTTCTTTCAGGACACCGGAACAGCAGGATGGTTTATCAGGTACTGTCGTTAAACCTGCATGTATGTCAAACCATTTAGCCGGTCATGCTATAGATATTAACATAGTTTATGAGGGGCAATGGTATAATTCTACTCTCATGAGAAAAAACAATCTACGCAACCTGCCTTATAATGTCAGGGCTTTTATAAACTCTCTCAGAAGAGATAAAGGCATTAGATGGGGAGGAGACTTTTCAATAGAAGACCCGGTACATTATGATGACCACCTCAACAAAAATAAGAATCAGTGGTTAAAAAGGTACTATGTGTGTCAAAACAAATACAAAGACTACATAAGAAAAAGATGAGTGCATATATTATAACAGGTCCTCCGGGTTCAGGCAAGACAACTTTAATTAACGCCCTGTCCTCAGAAGGTTATTTGGGACTTCCTGAAATTCCGAGGAAGCTGATTAAAGAGCAGATAGCAGAAAGGGAAGGAATTTCTCCATTTACTGACCTGGAAGCTTTCTTTGGACTTGTCTTCGATGAAATGTATAAACAGTATCTTTCAGTAATAGATCAGGACAAAACATGTTTTTTTGACAGGTCAATGCCGGATGTCCTCGGATATTCATATAAATACCGAATTCCTTTTCATGAAAAACACAGAAAAATAATCTTGAACTCAAAATTCTGTAATACAGTCTTTTTCTGTCCTCCGTGGAAAGAAATTTATGTAAAAGACAATGAACGCCCGTACCCATACAGCGAAGTAAAACTTTTAGGAAAATTCTTACTTATAGCTTACAAAAATCTCGGATTTAAGATTAACGTATTACCTAATGTATCCGTTAACGAACGAGTAATTTATATAAAGGACAAAATATGGAAAATAAAATAGACAACGTAAATATTGAAAAAATCAAACCTTTACCTTCGCCGGACCATATAAAAGAAAAATACCCTCTGCCTGAAAATACAGCTAAAAATATATTTCTTACACGAAAATTAATACAGGATGTCCTGGATAAAAAAACAGACAAGGTTATGGTCATAGTCGGGCCGTGTTCAATTCATAATCCCGCAGAAGCTTTAGAGTATGCTCAAAAACTCACAAAACTGACTGAATCTGTGAAAGATAAATTAATTCCTGTGATGCGCGTGTATTTTGAGAAGCCCCGGACAACGATCGGCTGGAAAGGATTAATCTATGACCCCGATCTGGATGGCTCATGCAATATTCATAAAGGTCTCGAACAGGCAAGGAAACTCCTGATTGATATTGCAGAAATGGGACTTCCCATAGCTACAGAAATTCTGGATCCGGTAACAGCACAGTATATCACCGATACCATAAGCTGGGCCGCTGTAGGAGCAAGAACCACAGAATCACAGCCGCACCGCCAGCTTATAAGCGGACTCTCAATGCCCGTAGGATTTAAAAATACAACAGACGGAAATATACAGACCGCTATAGATGCAGTTAAATCCGCACAACATCGCCATACTTTTATCGGGCTCCTTTCCGATGGAAGAAACGGTTCTTTTTATACTAAAGGCAATAAATATTCTCATGTCGTATTACGGGGCGGAAGCAACACTCCGAACTATACACCCGAATACATTGCCTTCACAAAAGAGCTCATGAAAAATAATAATATCAATCAAAATATTATAATTGACTGCAGCCATGCAAACTCAGGTAAAAAAGCGGCTTTACAATCAAAAGTACTGGCAAATATTATTGAACAATTTAAAAAGGGTGAGAAGTCAATAGTAGGTGTTATGATTGAAAGTAATCTCAAACACGGCAAACAGTCGATAGACAAGCCCCAATCGCTCCTGTCCGGCATCTCAGTCACCGACGAATGTATAGGCTGGGTAGAAACAGAAAGTATGATAAAAGATTTATATAACAGTATCACCCCCTGAAACAAGAATTATTATATCAGAGTAAATTTACTAATGAAATGCAAAAATATTAGATACAAAAGACGGAACTTTAAAAAGGTTACTTGTATGACGGATGATTTCAATATATTTCAATTATTAATTCTTGACCTTATCATTCGATACAGGCCATACCGTATGGTGTGATGGATAAATAAATTAAAACGATGCCGTATTACGGCGCGCTCGGAGATCGCGCCCTACCAGTTTTTTTTCAAATAGGATATAACTTTGTCGAACGAAGTTCACGATAATGAGATGATCCGCGAAAAGGTATTTCAGAGCTTTAATTCTTATTGTAGTTTACCGGTACTATTATTGCATTTCCCGGTGCATATGGATTGGGCCATCTTGTATTAGTTTTATTTGAACTTGACCATACATAAGGGATGACCGCAGTTTTCCAGAAAAACCACTTATTTTCATTTATTTCCTCTCTTTTATAAAAGGGATTAATAACAACCAGAAAAAGTTAAGATATTTTTTATCTTGTGAAAGAAGAGCTAGCATTCCCGCTTTTAGGTGGGTTTTATTCCAAAAAAATTACTGCATTGTCAAGTACTGCAAGTATTATAGTCGGATTAGCGGGAGGTTTTGCGTGCTATTTTCACTTTGGAGAGGAAAGGTATATATGGTATTGGGCTGTGTATGTAATACCGCTGCACTTTGCTTCAGGTATATTGTTCAGTTTAAAAAAATAGGCCGTTTTTATGGCTAATTTGATATCAGACTGTACTGTTTTGTCAGTTTATGCACAGCCCTATAAATAATAAAAAATAATCTTTTTGACCTGAGCCTGATAATTTACCTTAAATAAAGAAAAATTTTATTTATAATCTGTCGGTTGTGAAAAAATATAAAACCTGTGATATTATTATAACAAAAAGAAAACCAAGCTCTGAACCCTTTTACCTGGACTGACTAATTATATATGCGAAAAAAAAAGAAAAAATTCAAACAGCTGCCCGAGCTTCTGGCACCGGCCGGAAGTCTTCCTGCCGCCCTCACGGCGTTTGATTACGGTGCGGATGCAGTATACGCCGGACTGGAGAAATTCAATGCAAGGGAAAGGACGGAAAATTTCAATTTTGATGATATGTCCAGACTGCTTGCTTATTCTCAGAAAAATAATAAAAAAGTTTATATAACCTTAAACACTCTTGTTAAAGAGAGTGAACTCCCTGAAATTTTCGAATACATTTCAGAGATAGCAAAACTGTCTCCGGATGCCGTAATAATCCAGGACCTGGGTGTACTAAAAATATTAAGGGATTATTTCCCGGAAATCGAAATTCATGCTTCTACTCAAATGGGATTCCATAACAGCGCAGGAGTAAATTTTGCTTCGAAACTGGGTATAAAAAGAGTGATCCTTGAGCGACAGAACACGCTTGAAGAAATAGAGACTATAGTAAATAAAACCAAAGTTGAAATCGAAGTTTTTATACACGGCGCGCTCTGCTGTTCTATGTCAGGGAACTGTCTTCTGTCGTCATGGCTCGGCGGCTGGAGCGGAAACAGGGGTAAATGCAAACAGCCCTGCAGAAGGCGGTACTACAGCGACAGCGGCAACGGGTTTTTCCTGTCTACAAAAGACCTGTATTCACTCGATATTATACCGAAGCTAAAGCAAATCGGTATAAAAACCCTGAAAATCGAGGGAAGGCTTAGAAAACCCGACTATGTCAAAAATACAGTCTCTGCTTACCGCTTACTGCTTGATTCCGACTCTGAAGAAGATTTTGATAAAATACTCAGAAAAGGCAGAGAAATTCTAAGCCGTTCACTTGGAAGAAAATGGTCTTTCGGCTTCAGGGATAAAAATGCCTTTAAAGATGTTATAGAACACAAAAAGCTCGGCGTTTCAGGACAGCCGTATGGTTATGTAGTTAAAACAGCTGATAACGGCTTCACCGCAAATCTGACTAAGCGCCTGCATATAGGAGACAGAATAAGAGTTCAGCCCAAATCAGGTGATGAAGGCCCTACAATGACCGTTACCAAGCTTTATCAGAATAGAAAAAATGTAAATAAAGTAATACAGAACAGTGAATGCTTTATCCCGTGCGATAAAGATATACCCGATAATGGATTAATTTATAAAATTGGAGAAAGCGGGGGCGAATTAACCTCAAAGATCAGGAATCTTCCCCTGAAATCCTTTCCGGTTGATTTAAATATTTCAGTTACTGAAAATAGTTTCTCTATACAGATAAATAATGTCCCATTTAAAAAAACCTGGAAGAAAAAGGTAGAACTTGAAAAAGCAAAAAATAAATCGCTTTCCTCCGAAGTCATTTCTGAAATGTTTAAATCCACAAATTCAGAGCGCTATTCACTGAGGAATACTGAAGTTTCAATTGATGACGATTATTTCATTCCGCTAAGCAAACTCAAACAGATAAGAAGAGAGTTCTGGAACTGGTTCAATGAAAATTTCTCTGAAAGCAGTATGCACTCCCATATATACAAAGCACTTGAATCTTTTCAGAAGAGATATTCAGAAAAGCAAGGACCAAAAAGTATAAAGGAAGAGTATTCTGTACAGGAAAATATTACTGACAGAACAAAAGTCTCAGGCGGTAACACGATTAAAGTCCATACTCTTGATGATTTTAATCATGCTACTGATGAAATTATACTTCCAAATTACTGCTTTGAGCAAAACCTTCCGATAATTCAGAGAAAAATCAGAAAAGCTGTAACTAAAGGAAAGAAACGCTTTAGGATTACTTCATTATATCAGTTTGAACTGCTTAAAAGTTTTAATAATATTAAGGTCTGTACCTCATATCCGCTTCCAATTTCAAATTCAATCAGCGCAGATGAAGTTATCAATATCGCAAAAATAATGAAACTGAAACTTAATCATGTTCAGGGTTGGGTCGAGCTTGAAAAAAAAGAACTTGAAAAAATGATAGAAAAAACACAGGTTCCTGTGGAAATTTATTATTACGGCAGGCTGCCGGTTTTTGTAAGCCGGGCATATATGCCTGTTAAAGGTAAGATCGCAGACGGCAAAGGAAACATTTTTTTTGTTGTAGCTGACAGCAAATCCGGACTCGTTTATTTATATCCCGAGAAAGTGCTTTCTATACCTCATATTCCAAATACATCAATTTTTAAAGACCTGTCTATGGCAGAAAAGGACGAAAAAAATACCTCCAGTTTTAATTTTGAACACACGCTGCTGTAAAATAATAAAGCTGGATGAATAAACTGTTACAAATGAAAAGTAATAAAATATCTTTTACCGATTTAGTAATTTTAGTTTCATCGCTGCTGGTAACAATTACAGCAATGCTGTTAATATTCAACATCTGGTTTTAAGGAGGTATAAAATGACAAAGCAAAAGAAAATAATAATTATTTTCTTTTCTGTACTGGCACTTGTTTTTATTATTTATTTTTCATTCCACGGCTGGTTTATTGCATATACTGACGATGCATACTTAAGGGGCAACATTATTATTGTTTCGCCGAGAATAGACGGACATGTACAAAAAGTTTACGTCAAAAACAGCCAGTATGTAAATAAAGGTGACTTACTTCTTTCCATTGATCCCAGGCCGTTTAAACTAAAGCTTGAAGTTAAAAAAGCTACTTTAAAACAGGAATTGACTAAATTAAAAATTCAGCAGAATAATTATAAGACAGCTCTGAAAAAATTAAAATCTATCAAGCAGGAATTTCAAATAAAACAAACCCAGTTCGAACGTTACAAGCACCTTTCCAAAATCGGAGCCGTTTCAAAACAGAAATTTGAACAGAGAGTCAGTAACTTCGATATTATTAAAAATAAACTTTCCGATGCTGAACAGCAATGCGAATACTGGCAGGAAACTATTAACTCCCAGAAAGCTATAATTAATTCAGCAAAATCCAGAGCTTCCCTGGCTGAATACTACCTGAAACAAACAAAAATATACGCACCTGCCGATGGAAATGTTATTAACTGCAATATGCGTCCAGGTGATTACGTCAACCAGGGTACAGGGCTCTTTTCAATTGTTGAAAAAACTGAATGGTGGATCAAAGCCAACTATAAAGAAAGCGTTTTGAGGAAAATTAAGCCCGAACAGGTCGTATACATCTTTGTAAGGCAATATCCTTTCAAGTTATTCAGAGGAACAGTCAAGAGCATTGCAAGGGGAACAAGCAGAACCCCGGATAAAACTAAAGTACTGCCATTCATAAAACCCACCACCAACTGGGTAAGAATGCAGAGACGCTTTAGTGTTATTGTTGAGTTTTCCGAAAAAATCCCCGATGATATACAATTCTGTGAAGGGGGGAATGCAAGAACCTTCATAATACTTTAATCAAGGTATATTTGTAGTATCTTAACGTTCGGATTTAAGAAATCCTGGTTAAGTTATTAATAATAAGTGAAATAAACTTAAAATAAATGTAAGTTTTTGTTATTTTCAATCATACACCAATAACATTGTACTGAATAACCCAATTGGATATTCAAAATACAAAAATTAAAATCAGTTCGTTGATTTAGCTCAATTAGAGATAAACTTGAAGCCGGAAACTTTAGTATTATGTCTGTAAAATATCATTTTGACCTGTTATACAATGACCTGGATTACACTTTTAAGACATTTAAATGGGATAGTACTCAAACTGAAACGGCTTTAAAAACAGCCCTCTCCTGCGCTACTGCTGTACTTATCGCAAACTGGATAAAACTTGATAACCCTTTCTGGGCAGGGGTAACTGCTCTTGTAGTTATGCGCCCGAATGTCGGAGCAATTTTTCAGAAAGGCTGGATGCGTGCTTTAGGCTGCATTATTGGCTGTCAATTGCTGTGTTTATTTCTTGTCGGATACTTCATACAGAACCCTTTATTGTTCTCGCTGTTTATATTCACAGGTATATGTATCGCGTTTTATGTCGGAGTACAGGCAAAATACGGTTACTTCTGGAGTTATATGACATCAAATATGGCTCTCATCGCGATGATCATTTTGAGTAATCCATACAATAATTTCCCGATTCACATAGTCTTCTGCAGAAGCGCTGAAATTTTACTCGGTGTTTTAGTTTCCTGGTTCTACAGTATAATTCTCTGGCCGAGATATGCCGGTGATGAACTGTCGAAAAATACTTCAGTACTGCTCAGAAATTCTCTGTCTTATATTCGCGAAATATTTAACCAGTACATGAATGGCAAAATAAAATCAGCAGCAGTAAATGACTTACTTTCTACGGAGATCACACCACTTCTAGCTAAAAGCAAAAGCTTAATATCAAGCTCTCAGGCAGAAAAAAAACTTCTGCCTATCGATCATGAAAAATATAAAACAGTTTTATCAAGGCTGGAACGGAGGCTGGATGAAATTACAATTGCCTACCAAAGCTATACTAAACTTGGATGCTCTGGGCTTATACAGGAAAATAAACCGCTCTTTAATGAAATCATAGAAAAGATAGATGAAATTATGGATATTGACTCTGGCTTTACTGAAAAGTCGGTTTATATAAAATTTGAAGAACTTGAGAACGAACTCTATACAACAGAACAATATCTGAAAAACTTAAAATGTATAAAATTCCAAAAATATAGAATCGAAGAAGTACTTTTATTTTATAAACTTTTATACTCAATACAATCTTTTACAGAAGATGTTAAGTTTTTTTTGAATAATGATACTTCCTTTACCCAGTCAGTCAAAACTGAAGATTTCAATTTTGAAAACCCTGACAGTGATTTTACCGGCTTCAATTTTTTTTCAAAAAAAATTACTCTTTACATACCCGCCATAAAAAATGCAGTTAAAGGCGGACTTGCAATACTGTTTACTTTCTGGATTTGCCTCTGGATGAATATTCCGGGTGGATTAGGTAATATGAGTGTCGCTATAATAGCCGTTTTTTCTGTCCAGCTGGATAATGTAAGAACAAAACAAAAAGGATTTTTGAGGTTTTTCGGCTGCTTATACGGAGCCGCCTTCGGACTGCTGTTTCTTTCTTTTAATATTCAGTCAACTATATTCCTTGTTACTATAATCTTTTTATTCTGCTTCTTCTGCTGTATTATCTGGGCGGGAAGGCCCGGATCAGCCTATCTCGGGCTCCAGGCGGGAATAGCTTTTATTATATGCCTTGCAGGCGGTTTCGAACCCGCAGTTACATTTGATGCCGTAATTGAACGTCTAACAGGAATTTTTATAGCAATTTCAATGATGTGGTTTTTCCACTATATAATGTTCCCGGAAAATCTTCATCGTAAATTAAAATCAAAAATTACAGATTTAAGGAATACGTTATGCGGTTTTATCAATTCAAAACATTTTCTGACAGGAGAGAAACACATTGCAGATGAATACTCAAAAGCTGCATCAGAACTGAACTTTAAAGCTGTATCCCTAATAAAAGTTTTGGAAATTCAGCAGGATTTACCTCCGAAAGAAACAGAAAAGATAAAAAACTGGTCAAGCCTTATCGAACAATTAGCTAAAAAAATCAAACTGTTAAGTTCTATCGATACTGAAGTATATAAATTCATTACTGATAATTCACCAAAATTCTTTAAACATTTGAAATTTATAACTACCGCAATTCTGAAAAATAATGATTTGAATAATTACAGAATAAAGTACTTAACTGAAAGTTTTGATGAATTAATTGAACTTAATATAACTGAAATAAGGAAGCGTGGAACAATTAGAGATAAAAGTATTAAATTTAAAGAAGAATTTGCAGCTTTTATTACTATATTAAAACATTTTGTGAGCGACCTGAAAAATATTTCCGAAATAGAAATTAACTTTGATTATTTAAATGCATAATAAAAATGAAAATGAGTTTACGTTCAATGAAATCTGCTTCTGGATGTCACTGATCATTTTTTCGGTCATAGCTGCTCTGTTAGTTTTCAATATATGGTTTTAATTCAAATTATGCATAATCCGGGTTTAAACATCTAAATAATCATTATCAGGAATTTTATTGTATGAATGACAGTTATTATTTTATTAAAGATATCATTCCGGATGAAATATCCGAATTGAAGGTACTTTTCGTTTTTGAATCGCCGTACAAACAGGAACTGGTAAACGGTTACCCTGTCGCGGGCAGTTCGGGGAAAACAATTTCAAAATTTTTAAATAAAATTGATCCTGCAATCCCTGTTAACCTTTCCTTCGGACAATATATGACTTTTTTCAAAGATACTCGTTTCGGAATAGTAAACTGTTCGAATTACCCAATGGATAAAGCAGTTTACGGCCCGGATACCGAAATGCCTTTCCCGATCGAACACCTTGATTCAATAAGAAAAAAACTTTCCGGATCAGGAAAAATAAAGAAAGAATTAACTTCAACCTACCAAAAATTACTTAAAGATTTTGAAGGCAGAATACAAAAATACACTTTAAAAAATACTTCCCTTATCGTCCTCTGCGGTAAAGTTGCTTTAAACTTCTACAATGATACAAAACTTAATTTAGCAAATGAAACCGTTTCAGTTCCGCACCCATCCCGCAACCAGTGGGCATACCGAAAATATGCAGAAACTATGAGCCGCCTGAAAGATTTCATTAAATATAAAATATTAGGAACCCTAAATCCAGGAAGCACAGTTGCAAAAAAAAGTAATTCAGCATAAATGGAAAATTTAACATATTTAATAAACGATGCTGTATTTCGGCGCGCTCGGAGATCGCGCCCTACCGGTGTTTGTTTCAAATAAGATTAAAGTTCCCGAAAGCTATTTTATATTTTTTCAGACTTTGTAAATCCTTCGGAACTATTGCAGAACAAGCAAAAGCAAAGGTGCAAAACCCGAACTTTCAGGCAATGTCCTTATGAGTAAAGTGCATGGAATTTTAAATATGTACCGATAAAATCTAATTATACCCTGGAATATTAATCCCAAATTCTTTATTATTATATTTGTTGAATGTTTAAACCCGGATTTATGCAATTTTACAGTGTGCTATAGCTGCAGGGCAACAAAATGCAGCTGTAGTAACTGCTGCATACCAGTCATACGACAGTACTTGAATTGCTGTTATAACGACCTGTCCGTACATAGATAGCTCGGGGAGCGATAGGAGAGCAGATACAGTGCAATGCGTAAGTCCGCAGCGGTTTAAACTTTACAAATTAATATAAATATTATTTTCAAATGCACATAGCATAATTTGGGTTAAACTATTAACTTGTTTAAAAAGGATCGAACTATGATAAAAAAAATCACACTGATTTTAACAGGAATTATTTTCCTTGCAGGAACTTTGCTGCATGCAAAAACAGTAACAAAATACGGCTATAAAATTTACTGTCCTGAAAAGGATACTGAACTCCCGAACGTATATGTTATCACAACCGGCGGAACTATAGCAGAAGAAGTAAAAAGCAAAGACAAAGGTGCAAAACCCGAGCTTTCAGGCAATGCACTTATGAGTAAAGTGCATGGAATAAATAAAATAGCGGATACATATCTAATCAATTTCTGCAACATTGACAGTTCACACATGAGCCCTGAAATATGGATCAGACTAAGCCGCCTCACTACTCAGGTACTTAAAGAAAAGAGTACAGCCGGAGCAGTAATAATACATGGTACTGATACTATGGCTTTGGGTTCTTTTTACTTAGAGTTAACTGTTGACAGCACTAAGCCTGTAGTTTTTACCGGCTCAATGAGGAATGCATCGGAACTCAGCTACGACGGGCCGATAAACATTTATAATGCAGTTTTACAGGCGGCCTCCGAAAAAGCACAGAACTGGGGCGTAACTGTTGTTCTGAACTCTTACATCAATGCTGCTCTTTATGCAGCCAAAACACAGTCTGTTAATCCTCACACCTTTAATTCCGGTGATAAAGGCTATCTCGGATATATCGTGATGGGAAAAGTAATAAAATACAATGAAGCCCCGCCGAAACTTAAGTTTGAACTGCCTGATCCTAAGGATATACCAAATGTACCGTACTTTGCAATTTATCCCGGTGACAAAGCAAAATACATAAGACAGTCTGTTGATGATGGAGTAGACGGCCTGGTTATTTCCGGTTTCGGAGCAGGAAATGTCAACATCAAAGCAGCAGAAGCAATAAATTATGCATTACAGAAAGATATACCTGTTGTTGTGTCTACTGAGGTGCCTCACGGCGGAGTCTTTCCGATATACGGCACCGTCGGCGGAGGCGCTTATTTAAAAAACAAAGGTGTTATTTTATCCGGCCAGCTGGATGGACAAAAAGCAAGGCTGCTTTTAATGCTCGCATTAAGTCAGTACGGAAATGACAAAGCCAAAATTAATGAGTGTTTTAATGTCCTTGGACTGAAAAATTAACAAAAACATAAATCCTTTTTTTGGGCAATCTAATTGTTACATACAGCTCTGATAACCTGTTTTCCCAACGATAAGATGGTCTAATAAACGGATATCCATTGTTTCACAAACATCTCTCAGAGATTTTGTAAGTTCTATATCCTGTTTTGAAGGACCCACTTCACCGCTTGGATGATTATGTACAATTATCAGCGCTGCGGCATTAACAGCCAAGGCCTCTTTTATAATTTTTCTCGGATATACCCGTGCCTGTGTTACAGTACCTTCAGATGTAATTTCATAGTCAATTATCCTGTTTTTGCTGTTCATATAAATTGCCATAAATTTTTCGTCCTTGCATCCGGCAAGTTTTTCAAATGCAAAATCATAAGCATCTGAAGAGGAACTTACAGAATTCATTGACTTTAACTTGTCTATTTTATATTCTGTTTTTATTTCTTTAACAAGCTTCACAAGGACAGCACTGTAATCACTCAGACCATGTATTTTAACCAGATCTTTGAATTCGGCATCAAGAATTTCAGAGACTGAACCGAAAACGTTTATTAATTTTTTAGCTATTGGCTTTACATCCTTAACGGGAATTGAATAGGTAAGCAGTAATTCTATTATTTCATAATCATGAAAACCCTTCAGCTCTGTTTTAATAAAACGCTCCCTTAAACGTTTTCTATGTCCGTGAGCAGTGGTTTTGTCTGTCATATTCCCCCCCATCTGTAATTTACATAAACATTTAAATACTAAACCCTGTTTATAGCCTTAACAATACAGCAGCCGGTTACTCAATCTGTCCCCTTACAACCTGCAACTATACCATATTTTCAGGCTTTATATTTTTATCAAATTCCTCTGAAGAAAGATATCCAAGCTTGAGTGCCGCATTTTTAAGAGTTAAATGTTCGCTGTAAGCTTTTTTTGCAATTTCACTTGCTTTCTCATAACCGATCAGTTCATTCAAAGCTGTAACCTGCATCAGAGAATTTTCTAAATACTCTTCTATTTTTTGTTTATTTGCCTTCAAGCCTTTTATAAGATACTTCCTAAAAGAATCACAGGCATCGGAAATTAATTTTATTTCCTGTAAAAGATTAAATATCATTAAGGGCTTAAAAACATTCAGTTCAAAATTGCCCTGGCTTCCTGCGATACCGATAGCTGAATCATAACCCATAACCTGTACAGCAGCCATTGTCATCGCTTCACATTGCGTGGGATTCACTTTTCCAGGCATTATCGAAGAACCGGGTTCATTTTCCGGAAGTATCAGTTCTCCGATACCGCATCTTGGGCCTGATCCCAACCATCTTATATCATTAGCTATCTTCATTAGCGCACAAGCCAGCACTTTAATAGACCCGCTTGAGTTTATCAGAGAATCATGTGCAGCTATATATGCAAACTTATTAGGTGCAGTTTTAAAAGCTATCCCGGTTTCCACACTGACCCTTTTCGCAACTTTTTCCGGAAACCCTGAAGGACAGTTCAATCCGGTACCAACGGCAGTTCCTCCTAAAGCTAATTTTAAAAGACCGTTATACGTGTTTTCAATATTTTCCACAGCATCTTCCAATTGAGCGCAATATCCTGAAAATTCCTGGCCGAGCCTAAGCGGGACTGCATCCTGTAAATGAGTTCTGCCTACTTTAATTATCTCATTGAATTCCTCGGCTTTCTCTGCAATCTCCTTTTTTAACTCTAATACGGAAGGAACAAGTTTATCAGTAATTAATTTTACTGCAGAAATATGCATAGCAGCGGAAAAGGTGTCATTTGAGGACTGGGACATATTTACATCATTATTTGGATGTACAGGTTTTTCCAAAGCAATTTTTTCTGAATGTGAAATCTCATTTGCCCTATTAGCAATAACTTCATTTACATTCATATTACTCTGTGTGCCGCTTCCGGTCTGCCATACATGAAGCGGAAAGTGTATATCAAGCTTCCCCTCGATAATTTCATCTGCTGCGCGGCATATCAGACTGCATTTATTCTCTGATATTTTATTAAAATCATAATTGGTGTTAGCTGAAGCTTTTTTAATCACTGCTAATGCATTAATAACCTCTTTAGGCATTTTATCTTCACCTATTGAAAAATGCTTCAGTGATCGCTGTGTCTGTGCGCCCCAGTATTTATCATAAGGAACATTTACTATCCCAATACTGTCCCGCTCCTGTCTCGACTTCATTATTATAATCCCTTATCTAAAAATATTAATAACCGAATATATATTCAAAATATATTTTAAACAAATAAATAATTAATAAAAAAGACTGTATCTTTCCTGATACAGCCTCATATTTCTCTAACCTATCCGGGATTAAATTTATCCGCAATGGAAATATTTATCTACAAGTTCCTGCAGCGCATCCCCGTCACCGAACATTTTTTCACTTAGTTTTTTATCTTTATAAGACTTCAGCTGGTCTGCTAAACCATCGATCATCAGTTTTGGAAAAACATTGTATTTTTCATAAACTTCACGGTCTTCGAGCAGCTTTTGAGAAGCATTGTAACATGAATCAGGCAGCTGGTCAAATTTACGATCTTTAATCTTATGTACATCACCGCTGACATACAGTTTATCAGCATTTTCCAGCGACTCCGGATTTTCAAACCCTTGTCTCGCCGCTACAGCCATACCTGCCAGGAGCTGATGGACGTTTGCCGAACCGTCAGGATTTCTGAGTTCAACTGTCTGGCTGTTGCCGAATTTTTTATTTTCTCTCGGTTCATTCGGATTAGCATCGTAAATCATATTATCAACACCCTTCCACCCAAGTGGAACTCTTACAAGAGTAGACCTGTTGCTGTCTCCCCAGCATACGCTTGTAGGTGCCTCCTGGTGGGGGACGAGACGCAGAAAAGAAGTGGGAACTGTATTGCCGAAAGCAGAAAGCGAAGAAGCCATTTCGAGAAATCCGGCAATGAGTTTCTTAGCATTATCATTTAATCCATTTTCATCAACAATTACATTCTGACCGTCTTTGACAAGCCTTGAATGTATGTGTAGACCGCTGCCGGCTTGTCCAACAATAATTTTGGGAGCAAAACTGACTTCCAGTCCGTACTTGTAAGCGATTTTTCTAACAGCCCATTTTGCAAGGACAAGCTGGTCAGCCGCTTCTTCTACATTCACAGGAAGGAATTCTATTTCATGCTGTACATATTCTTTATCTCCGCTAATAATATTTCCGACTTCAGAATGACCGTATTTTATTTGACATCCCATCTCACTGATAACCTGCATAGCTTCAAGCCTTAAAAATTCCCATTTGGAAAACGGGTGAGATTCGTGATAGCCTTTCTGAGGTACTATTTGATAAATTTCATCAAGCTCAGAGTATATATAATACTCAAGTTCACCCAGTGCCTCAAGTGTATAGCCTGTAACATCTTTTAATGCTTTATGTGCCTTTTTTAATACATATTCCGGCGAACTTTCAAGCGGTTCGCCATCTTTATTATAATATGAACAAAGGATCTCCAATGTCGGTATTTCCTCAAACGGGTTCACAAATGCCGTGCGGTATCTCGGTACAACATAAAGGTCGCTTGAGCTCGCCTCTATGTACGGGAAAAGGCTCGAACCGTCAACACGCTCCCCGGCTGTCAAAATTTTATCAAGATATTCCCTGCTGCTGATAACAAAATTCAAAAGTTTTAGTTTACCATCTCCACCGACATACCTGAAATTTACCATCCTGATATCTTTTTTTTCAACAAACTCAATAATATCATGCTTTGTAAAATCTGCGGGGTCTTTATTCAGAAATTGTACTAGTTTATTCGGGTTAAGTGCAATTTTTTCATTCATAGCTTCCCTCCGTATTGTTTTATTGGTGAATAACCTGAATCAATTTTATAAAAAAATATACAGATAGTTATCGTAATATTATCTTTTAAATTTTTTTTTATCAATATAAGAAAATATATAATTACAGGTTTTTTTGTAAATTTATTACTCTTTTACAAAGTTTCATGAATTACTGCCTTTATATATCAGCCGGGACAGTTATGTTACAGAAACAGGCTTGCATCTATGCTTATTTATATTTTTATTAAGAATTGAAACCAAAGGTATATTTTCTAATGAAAGAAGAACCGAAAAAATTTATAATAGGTCACAAAAATCCTGATACTGACAGCATCGCGTCTGCTGTAGCTTACGCTGAATTTAAAAAACTGTCTACTAATGATAAAAACTACATCCCTGCTTCCGCGGGCATCGCAAATAAAAGAACTGAAGCACTTTTTAAAAAATTCAATACATCTCTCCCAAAAGTTATAAAAAATATTGCACCGCGTGTAATGGATGTTCTCAGCAGGTCCTTAGTCACAGTTGAATCATGCAATATACTCCTCGAAGTAATGAATAAACTGCAGAGGAGCCATTTATACAGGCTTCCGGTAACTAACCGGAATGGAATTTACAAAGGCATGATAAGCCTGTTTGACCTTACCTCCAGATTTTTTAGAAATTACGACACAGACAGCACAAATGACTCAGATTCGCTGCTGAGCAGAAAAATTAATACTTCTATAAACCTGGCGTCAAGGGCACTGAAGGCCGAAAAACTCTCTCTGTTTGAGGAAAGGAAGTTTGAAGAACTTGTTGTATACGTAGCAGCAATGAGCCTTACAGAATTCAGAGAACATGTTGCCGCCCATGACCCAAAACAGCTTGTAATTGTCGTCGGTGACCGTGAAGATATACAGTTTATGGCAATAGAACTTAAAATTCGCCTTTTGATCGTTACCGGTAATGCATATGTAAGCAAAACAATTATTGATTTAGCCAGAAGAAACGGGATCTCTATTCTAAGAACCAACTTAGATTCAGCAAGTAGTGTAAGAAGGCTGAAATTCAGTACGCCGGCTGCGCAAATAATGCAGAACTCTACTTTAACCTTCAGGGGTGGAGACAGATTATCTGACATAAAACATCTCGTTTTCAAGTCTCAGGATGACATATTCCCGGTCATAAATTCAAAAAATGAACTTAAAGGTATAATTAAAAAGGGCAATCTGGCAATTACTTCATCTATACAGCTGATACTGGTGGACCATAATAATTATGACCAGGCCGTAGATGGGGCTTCTGAACTGCCTCTCCTTGAAATCCTCGACCATCACCATCTGGATATGCCTATTACAACAAAACCGGTAACAGTCCTTAATGATACTGTAGGCAGTACATGTACGCTTGTATCGGAAAAATTTAAATTAGCAGGTTTATCCCCCTCAAAATCTATCGCCGGAATCCTAACAGGAGGAATCCTGTCTGACACATTAATATTAAAGTCTCCTACTACCACTGAAAGGGATAAGCTGGCTGTAAACTGGCTCGAAAAATTTTCAGAAACTTCTATAAGTGAATATGAAAAGGAAATCTTTAAGGCTGAGTCAACCATTGCCAATAACCCCCCGGATAAACTTCTTAAAGAGGACAAAAAGAATTATAATGCTTCAGGGTATAATATTTCAATCGCTCAGGTGGAAGAATTTTCTTTTAAAGAATTTAATGACAGATCGGAGAAACTTCTTACACATATCAAAAGTATCAGGGAAGAAGAAAAACTTGATCTTTTCGGTCTTCTTGTAACAAATGTCGAGACCCAGAACTCTATTCTTCTTGCTGATGGACTCCCGCGACTTTCTGATATTCTCCCATTCCAGAGAACCGGAAAAAATACCTTTGAACTACCCGGAATATTGAGCAGAAAAAAACAGCTCATCCCGCAATTGTTTAAAGTTGTTTCGGAAAGCAATTAGATGTAGCGGCAAAAGGGTTTGGCTCTTGTGTGTTTTATAGGAGTTGAATCCCTAAATTTTTATTAATTTTTTTTCATATTTCTGCTATTTTTTTCACAAAATTGTAATATATTAAATAACTTGGAATATTTATTTTAATTTCAGGAAAGAAATTTATAGAAATATGTAATAAAATGAACTACATAGCTTCAACACTGCGCTTATACTCCTACGTTTATTCTAACCGGTATATGTTCATAAAGGCAACATGATTTTGCCGGTTTTTAACTCTCGTTATATAATAAAAAAAAGGAATAGTTTTCATGGAAGTATCAGAGATTAAAAAAATGGAAATTATCGGTATCCAGGAAATGGATTTTAACTGCCACATTTGTAATACCAGTTCATCTGTCAAGTATGAAGTACAGATAAATGATGTTAAAGATGCAAGCGTTCCATTCTGCTTAATATGCCACAACAAAATAGCAAAGCAGCTTGCCAGTCAGAATAAAAAAAGAAGATACAAATAAAAAATATTTTTAAAATTCAGAGAATAAAGGAGAAGAACACTTCTTCCCTAAAAACGAAAAAGGTTCTTACTGTCCGGATGGGTGTAAACAGTACTGTTACAGTCCTAAAATTGAAATAGAATTATAATCGTTTATTTTAGGCTGACACTATCCGGCTAATTCAAACGCTTTCAAGTAAAAGCGCCTTACAGCTTCTCGACGAAAGATGAATTTTGAGTTCACCGTTAGAAACTTTTGAATCTACAGCCTGATCAAATATATCTACTGCTTTATCTGAGTAATTTTTTAGTTCAATCTGTTTAATATCGGACAATTTCAAAGTTTCAGTAACTTCTTTATTTCCAAAATTCAAAGCGCTTATCTCTATTCCTTTATTATCCGGAAGCCTCTGGAGTGATATAAAAGCACTGGTATTTTGGGGTTTGATAACTGCGACTTGATCAGAAAGCTGTATTTTATACTTAGTTCTTGCAGAAAGAATTTTTTTAATCTTTGAACAGAATGAATCCGGCTTTTTAAGCTGCTGCGGAACGGGACCGTAGATCATTTTACACTTTGGAAGGACCGTAGGTAAATTCTCCGTGCTTGTATTATTACCAAGGAGGTCGTAGGAACCTCTATTATGCCATCTTGTGTCTCCGTCTTCTAAAAGTTCTTCAATACCGCCTTCAGGAATTGGGAGAGCCCCGACCATGTCCCAACCCGAAATCCCGAATAAACCGGGCTGCATAGCATTATAAAATATAATTAAAGTATGGAGTTCCTGTATTTTTTGTTTTTCTCTTTCGGTGAGGTTGTATATATCTTTGACTTCAAGGCCTGCAGCAAGATATCCGGCTATCGTTGTTGCTACGCCGTCAGTAAAACCTTTATTATATGAATTGACTGCAATTTGGTCTTTCTGTTCGAGAATAATCTTTCTGACTTCAGATGCCGGCATTTCTTTACCATGATACTCGACATTAAAACTCGGATCATCAAGCTGCGGTATTCCATAAGTTATTTCATCGTGATTCTGGGTATCGTGAATAAGCATCTTCTGGTCTATACCGTGATTTGTCATTAACTCATTCATTATGTAAAGGAAACTCGCATCTCCCGTTAAGGCCGCATGTTCAATTGCAGGTCTTGTAAAAAAATCATAATAAAGATCTGAGCCGGAATACTTTTTCACCAGCTCAAAAGGTGTATTTAGTTCCTGATACGACCACCCTCCGTACTTCCTTATTAAACCTGCCAGCATCTTTGTTGTATATATTGAAACAGGGCTCCCCGGCTCCGACTGTGTTTCAGGATCTACGATTATACCGCAGAACGGTGTAGCATCCAGTCTGAGAGCTCCGGCCCCAAGCTGACAGAGGGACTGAACAATATCAGCGTTTATTAACTGTGATGCAGCAGCTGTCGGGCTTGTCCAGTTTAGTGAAGGCTGGCCGGATTTAAATGCATGGAAAAATAAAATTCTCCTTGTTTTTCCATCTGCACCGATGATTTCGGGAGTGGCGCTCCACCCGCCTTCGTCAAAAGCTTTGAAACAAGGCCCGGGTATATATCCTTTCTCCCTCAGAAGTGAGATTTGTTCTGAACTTAAATGTGCAGATTCTTTTCCTTTTTCAATTTCAGGAAGCAGCGGCCAGTCTTCTTTTTCTATTTCAACAATATCATACAGGCCGGCATAATTTTCATAAAACATTAGTGCCAGCATGAAGTCAGGCCCCTTTCCCGTGTGTCCGGGAACAATATCTCCAAGTACAATCCCCCCGTATTCACCGGCTGTACCGGCTAATTTTCTGTATTCTTCATCGCTTCCGAATTCAGGAGCTACCTGAAGGGCTATCCTGTCAAAATAACCGTCAATAGTAGGTGTAAATTCATATTTCTTAACACCGCCCGATTTCTTTACAGGGCAAGTATGAAGTATCTGAATCCCGATTTCTTCAAAAATTTTCCAAATTTCCTTCTGACTGTAATATTTCAGGAAGCTCTGGCCCTCCGCAGTAAGCGTCGAATGCGGATAAGCAGTAAACATTACCGGATACTTTTTCAGTACTTCTTCTGTAATCGGATAGGAAAAAGGATGCTGCCATTCGTTTTTTGTTCCAATGAAATCTTTTAGTATCTGACGGGCATTATAAAACATCGAATTTTTTTCGAGCCATTTTATATATGATGAGCTTCTAGGGCTGCCTTGCACAGTTTCAGTTCCGGAATTTACATCCTTTGTCTGTTTCTCCATTTTTCACTCCTGTATTCATTGTATTTGAAGAACAAATCACTTCTTTATATTTATCCAATTACAGTATTAAGCACAACTCAATTCAGGTTCAGCCCATACCTCTACTCAGAGGCAGCTTCTGTTTCCTGTTTCTTTTTAATCGCCTTTTTTACCAGCTTGTAGTACGGGACAAGAAGTAAAAATATAATTATAATCGGAATCAAAGGCGCTTTAATAGCTGTAAGTCCGCCAAAGTATTCAAATAAAGACCCAACAATTCTTGAACCTGTAGTCCCGCCCAGGGCTGAAAATAAAAGTATTACTCCGGCCATGGAACTGTGCAGTTTGAGAGGCTGGGCACTTACAATAGTTGAGCAGATAGTAGGATATAGGGGTGCCACAAAGAGCCCGGCAATCGGAATTACAAGTGCCGCAAACGGAAGGTTTGACCACACTTTAACGGCAAGCCCGTCATGATTTACGGCAACCGATAATATTATTGCCAGAACAAACAGGGCAAAAGATACAATCAGCGAAACAAAAAGGATTTTAACCCAGCTGACCTTTTTCATTGCGGCTGCTCCTATAAATCTGCCGATACAAAGGGATAGAGGGAACAAACTTGCAACCTGCAGGCTTAAATCGTTCGAAACATGCAGTATATGATTATTATAAGTTGGGAGCCAGGTGATTACCCCCTGTTCTATGAATACATAGAAAAAGGTCATAATTATAAATATCCATACTGTAAACTTTTTAAACAGTGAAGCCATTCCTTTGATGTCTCTTTTCATTTCTTCTTTCGGTGAAGTAATTTCATGTTCAATTTTACTTTCATCAAGCTTTACAAAAAGAATCACCAGCAGGTTCAGCGTACAGAGAATAGCATAAAACCAGAAGGCATTGGCCCAGTTACCGAGCTCCATAAAAAACGAGTAAATCCACATTCCGCTCAGGACTCCTCCCATAAAAATACCTTCAAGAAGAGAATAAAAACCTGCATGTTTGTTAGGATCTTCAATAAACAGGCCGACGGATGCATAAACTGTTGTTTTTATTAAGGCAAAGCCTACACCGCAAAGCATGAAGAAAACTCTCGCAATAATAATTGAAGGGAAAAGCGCAAATAAAATACAACCGATAAGCTCAAGAAGTACACCTACAATCAGTGAACGCTTATAACCGAAACTCGGAATGAATGAAGCAAGGATAAAAGCTCCAATCATTATTGAAATGTCCTTAAATGCTTCCAGCCAGCTGGCTGAGCCCATTGAAACATGCATCTCATTTACAAGATTTAAAATGACAGCACCGACAGTATTAAGCAGTACCGCGGGCATAAAAAATGAAAAGATCAGCATAACCCATGCAAAAAAATGACTTTTTTTTACAGCCTGTTCATTCATAACTTTCTCCTTGTATTTTTTTTATTACTAAAATTAAGTATCATTCTGTTAAAAAAAATAGGTAATGCACAGCCTCGCACCCGGCTTCTTGTTTCAGCTCTCCCGAATTCAAGTGTTAAATGCAGACTTGGAATATAATAATTACAGCTCACCGAAAAATTAAGTATTATCCTTGTTAGAGTTCAAGCTGTTTATATTTGAACACTTGAATTATAAAGTACCTAAAATTAATTACAATACTCTTTAGCTAATAACACAAAAAAAAGTTTTGAAAAAAATTGGATAAAACCATTAAAAACAATGCATAAAAAAATACCATTAAACATTTACTACAGTAGCAGGCATTTCTCTGAACACATTTTCTATATTATATAAAAATATCAACGATTTCCGCCTGTAAAATGGTTGGTACGATTATATGTTGTAAATATTTTTTTGCAATTCCATGATACTATGTTAATATTAGTATTGTGAGCTTTTTGTCTCTCAATATTTGGACTGCTTACTTATATGGCTGCAGCTATCTTAAGTCCTATAAATCATACAATTTTAAAAATGTAAAAATAAAACGGAGAAAAATATGAATGAAATTTTAAGAAGATTTGAAAATTTATGTACCGGCAAAAAAAACACAAAAATAAAATTCATGGATACAATAATTTCGCCGGGCGAAAGTGTTTCATTAGCTTTACCCCTCCCTGAAATCCTGGGATATGCACCCTTTTATATGCCTGTAAAAGTAATACACGGCAAAACCAGGGGCCCCTGCCTTCTTGTTTTTGCCACTATGAGGGGAAATGAATTTAACGGAATGGAGATTATAAAAAGATTAATGCAGGTGCCTTCTCTGAAAAAAATCAAGGGAACAATAATTGCCGTACCGGTGCTGAACGTTTTTGGAACAATGAACAGATCAAAGTTCGTACCCGGCCATCATCTGCTTGAAACAAGTTTTCCCGGCAAAGAACTGGGAGACTACGCCTCACGACTCGCTGATCTATTCATGACAGAAATTTTCGAAAAATGCGACTGCTGTGTTGAAATCTGTTCTGGAGAACTTAACCATAATACTATGTCTCAGGTTTATACTGACCTGACTTACGGTATGAACAAGGAACTGGCGAAAGCATTCCAGGTTTCCGTAATTACAGGCAACAGGCCAATTAAAGGAAGCCTGCAGTTTGAAGCTGCTCAGAGAGATATACCTATGCTGACTTATAAGGCCGGGGAAGCTATGCGCTTTAATGAAAAAGCCATAAAACTTGGTATTAGAGGGTTAATGAGATTAATAAGAAATATAAAAATGCTGCCTGACTATAAAAAAGGCGGTGAGATAAAAGAAGATGTAAGATCTGTGTTTTCAGAGAAAACAAACTGGGTTTTTACTCAAAGAAGCGGTATAGCTCATAACTATAAGAAATTGGGGGATAAAGTCTCAAGCGGTGAACTTCTCTCAAGAATAAGCGAGCCTCTTGGAAGCTTTCAGGAGGTTGATGTGATTGCACCTTATGAAGGCGTGGTTGTAGGAATAAATGAAATGCCCCTCGTTTATGAAGGTGAGGCATTATACAGAATCGCCAGCTTCGACCATAACGAGGAAGCAGCAGAAAGAGTTCAGGACTGGGTCGATGAAGAAAGCAGTATATAAGGCTGCCGTAACTGTATGGCATTAACACACTGCATGCACTGAACTAAAAAATAATATATGGATTATAAAGGAATATTTTTATGCAAAATAAAGCTAACAATGGGGATATTAAAGAAAAAATAACACTGATCGGTGTGTTTATCTGGAGTATCGCAGCGGTATTTTTCTTATATGAATTTTTCCTCCGCACCTTTTTGGGCAGCCTTGAACCTCAAATAATGAAATCCCTTCATCTTAATGCCGAAACTTTTTCTATGATCGGCGCCTGCTACTACCTGACTTACGGTATTATGCAGGTACCTGTCGGTTTAATAGTCGACAGAATAGGCGTTAAAGCTGCAATGGTCTTTGCTACTTCTTTATGCGGTATTTCTGCAATTGCCTTCGGGCTTTCACCGGATTTTATCTGCGGTTTCCTCAGCAGGCTTCTGATGGGGTTTGCATCGTCCTTCGCATTTATATGCCTTCTGGTAATTGCAAGGACATGGTTCCCCAAAGAAAGATTCGGATTTTTCGCAGGTCTGTCTCAGTTCATTGGAACTTTAGGCCCGATTATTGCCGGCGGACCGCTTATAATGTTTTTAAAATATGAACATATGGACTGGCGTACTTTTATTACCGGTTTAGGGCTTTTCGGTTTTGTCCTTTCTTTTTTATGTCTCATCTTTGTAAAATCCAAAAAGGGTGTAAAAGAAGATCAATTAGTTTTTGCCGAACGGAAAATAAGCCTGAAAAGACAGCTGAAATCACTGTTTGGAAATAAGCAGGCATGGATGGTAGCAATATATTCCGCTTTGATTTATACATCAATCGCCACTCTCGGAGCGATATGGGGCACAAGAGTTCTTATAGCCAAAGGTTTAAACCAGGTACATGCTGCCGGAGCGATTTCGGTTCTATGGATAGGATATGCAGTAGGCTGCCCCGTTACCGGTTTGATCTCCGACCTTATGAAGAAAAGAAGAGAAATATTGATTTTTGTCGCAATCTTAGCAACATTTTCAATTTTTGCCCTCGGTATAATTGACAATGGATCATTTGAGCTGTTCTATTTTATTTTCTTCTGTATCGGTTTTTCCGGTGGCGGTCAAAATGTCGGTTTTGCTACTATAGTTGAAAAAACTTCTGACAAACTGAGCGCAGCCTCGATGGGACTGAACAATGGTCTTATGCTGCTTTTTGATACAGTAAACCCTCTTATATTCGGCTTCCTTGTAATGGTGACAATGACAGATAGAAGCAGTGACGCCTTCACTTCCCAGAATTTCTATATGGCTTTAATGTATATACCTGTACTGACAGCAATAGCACTGTTCCTGAGTATATTCTTTATTAAGGAAACTTACTGTAAGCCTCAGCAGGACCTGGTTCTATTATCAAGTGAAAAGGAATAGTACGGAATTATATATATTGAGATAGGAACGCTCTTCACAGAGTGTCCTTCTCATACCGCACGGCATACTTATAAGGAACCTGAGTTGCTCGCTTTATATAATTCATATACATTCTAACTGAACCAGAAGATACAAACTTTTTCAAACCTATCAGCTATGCAGCTACTACTCTGTAAGAAAATATTCTGTCTATATGCGAATATCCTGGTCTGGTATATCCCGACAGTACAGATACAAGTAAAGTGTCAGGAGCTTACCTAATTTCTGGAAAATTATTGCTTTTGTATTCAAATGCATAATGTGGGTCCACATATGGCAGCCTTAACACCAGTGGGCAAACAAAATCGAAGAATAAAATCTTACTAAAAAAACAATTTGGCCTATTGTGGGTAACAAAACTTTCAGTATCCCAAACTGCATGGACTTTACCAGTTTTTATTTTCAATATGATACTGCAGCCTTGATTAATTGAAGAAGACAAAGTATTTTTTCTATTATTAATAAATAATCTGTAATATAAATCGTTTATACACAATATTCTAGTAAACAAACAATTGCACATTTACCGGATATTAATTGCCGATTTCACGATAAGTCCATATATATCAAACCCTTACATTTTTTTAAAATTAAAAACGTAGCCAGTAATAAAAAAT
>JAIPJT010000063.1 GCA_021733985.1 Victivallales bacterium
AATTTTTGCTGTTCATCCACAAAGGATTGAGTCTGTAGTCTGGTTATCAGAAAGGAAAGATGTTGTTTGTACTGCCTTTTACTTTTGGTGTATATTTTTTTATATAAAAAATACTAAAAAAAATCTTAATTTAACTTCATTTATTTTGTATATTTTAGCCTTATTGTCAAAACCAATGGCTATAAGTATACCATTTGTACTGTTAATGTATGAAATTTATTTAAACAAAAAAATAAATATTAGTTTTTTGTTAAAAAAGCTTTGGCTATATTTTTTGTTATGCTTCTTGTTTATGCCGTTAATTTTTGTTAATCAGGCTGTTGCTCATGAGAGATTTGAAGTAACGGAAGGGTTATATAATGTGGCTTTTAATATTATTTGGTATATCAGTAAAACTTTTATACCGCTTAACTTAAATCCAGTTTATCCGAAATTGTATTATACTGAATATACTTTACTCCTGTTTTTTATATATTTTTCATTATTCATTCTTTTGATTTATCTGTATATAAAAAGAGAAAATTTTTTAAAATACTCACTATTGCCACTAATTTTTAGTTATTTATTTGTTCTTGCTCCTGTGAGCGGTTTTGTGCCTTTTGGGACTTTTACCAGGGCAGATAGGTGGAGTTATATTCCAAGTGCGTTTATATGGCTGGGCGTAGCCTTTATTTTAACAGAAGTAATAAACAAAATTCTCAATAAAACAAAGCATTTATTTTTAATCAAATTAATTTATATTGTACTGATATTATATTTACTTTTTCTCACTGTAATAAATATCAAATATCAGCAAAAGTGGAAAAGCTATCAAAATTTATTTCGTTATTCCGTAAAAAATAAGAGGCCAAACCGCTATGCCTTAATAACCGCAGCAAGAATTGAATTGAAGGATGGTAATTATAATAAAGTTTTACAGCTATCTAAGAAATTTATTAGTTTAAATAAATTTCCGCAAACAGAAGAAAGCATAGTATGTAATAAAATTGCATATAATTACTTTAGTACAACTGTCTTGTATTATAAAGGGTATTACAAAAAAGCATTATCACAATTTCTATACTTAGAACCGATGATGAATGAAAAGACTTTTGGTGACGCTAAAATTTATTACAATTATTTAGCTATGACTGCTAATTGCTACTACTTACTGGGAGTCAAAAGAAAAGCAGTAAATTATATTAATAAAATTCTGAAATCTAAACAGCTGAAGCCTTTCAGGAAGTATTTTTATTCCGGGGTTAAAGAAGGTTATTTGGGAAATTATAAAAATGCAATATTATTTTTTAAAAAAGCTCTTAAAATACATCCTGATGACCTGATTATTATACATAATATTAAAAAATATAATCAATTGATAAAAAATAGGAAAAATAAAAAAATATTGAATTAAAGTTTTGTTGTAAATCACGGTCTTGAATATTTATTACTCGTATATATTATAAATATATATTAATTATTTTGTAATTCTTATGTTAATAATATAACCAAAATAAAGGAAAACGTATTTTATGAAGAACAGAGCGTTATTAAAGACTTTGGCCTGCATTTGTATTTTATGCGGAACAACTTCAGTTTATGCCGGATTGTCAGACTGGATGAAGCCTTTTGTAGGGCCCGGACAGAAAATTTCTACTTTAATTGTCACCGGGAATTATGCCAAGCCAAGAATTCTCGCTGAGCTTATTCAGTCAGAAACCAGGCAGCCAATACTGCTTCTCCCGGCAGAAGGAAGTGATATATATTTTCTGCCTCCTGATCGAAATGGAGATAAAGCAATGAAAATTAAACTTGATGAGCTGAGAAATTTTATTAATTTTATAGGTTCAAAACAGATCATACTGCTTGGTGATAATGAATACATACCGGAAAGATATTCGGATGAAATTTCAGATACTCAGACTGTTTGCAGAATAACTTCAAGAAAATGGCAGAATATTGCGAATACCGTCGGAAAATTTTTAAATCTTCCCAACCTGCCCGGTGATTATAAAAATTTGGAAGAGAAAATGACAAGTGAAGTAAATTATGAGCGGGCGCAAGAAAAAGAAACAAAGCCTTCAGAAGAGAGTATGCTTCCCTCCACGGAAGACCTTAAGAATATTCCTGCAATAGAAACCTCTGCTGAAGACAAAAAACAAAAGAATGTAACAGAAGAAAAAACAGCTGAACCCTTTGTTTTTGACGCTTCACAAAAGTAAGCGGTTTAATAAAGCCAATTAAGTCTTAAAACTAAATCCCGGTACGGAAGTAATTCGTCAAGGTTTATTTTCGTGCAGGGGCTAATTATTATGATAAATTAATAAATGTCTATATTTTTTAATATCGCTCGAAATACTTTTAGAGAATGTTTTAGAACTAATGTATTTTTTGTTCTATTAATTGTATGCCTGATATTAATAGGTCTGTTCCCTTTGTTGTCTATGTTTGTTTTTAATGAGCAGTATAAGATGATTATTGACAGTTCTATGGCGGTTATTCTGTTTCTCGGACTTCTGATAGCAGTATTACTTTCCACTCATACTTTTTATAGAGAGGCAACAAACGGTACCCTCTTTCTATTATTATCCAAGCCTGTGCCAAGATATTTATTTGTTTTGGCTAAAATATCAGGAATGCTGGCTGTTTTAAGTTTTTTTGTAATTACATGTGGTATTGCAATGATAAATTCAATTTCTATATCTGTGTCCCAATTTGAAACAAACATGTACAATATGCTGTTTTATTATTGTGCCCTTGCTCTTGCTTCTCTGTGGGGGGCGTATAGAGATTATTTTAGAGGTCGCGTTTTCACTCAGTCGGCATCAATGGGGCTGATGTTCTTTCTGTTTCTTCAAGCTGTGCAAAATGCAGTTTTACCGTTAGGCAGCTACTCTACTAAAGCTGCCGAATTACAAGTCAGTGTAATACCTTCTCTACTGCTTTTACTGTTCGCAATTTGGATAATGGGTGCAATAACTGTGGTATTAGGTACCCGTTTTAATGTTATAATAAATCTTTTAGTTTCGTTTCCGATATATTTGATAGGTTTGATTTCCAATTATCTTTTCGTTAATTCTCTGCAGTCTTCTTTTATATGTAAGTTTTTTTATGCCGTTATACCGAACTGGCAGTTTTTCTGGACTGCAGATGCTGTTTCCAACGGTATAAAAATACCGGAAGAGTATATATTTTTTTCATTTTTATATACAATTTTTTACATAGCTATATGTATTATTACAGCAACATTACTGTTTAAAAACAAAGAGCCCGGAGATAGCAGGTTATAGTATGGAAAATATTAACAAGATTTTAACCATTATTATCCCAGTATATAATGAGGAGAACACTATCTGCAATGTTCTGGACAAACTGAAGACACGCAAAGAAATTGCAGAAATCATATTAATAGATGACGGATCTACAGATAATTCAGTGGATTTGATAAACAGGTATGTAAACAAAAGTAATATCAGATTGTTAAAACAGCCTTATAATATGGGAAAAGGTGCAGCAATAACAAGAGGTTTTAAAGAGGCAGGAGCTCCATTTGTTCTGATACAGGATGCGGATTTAGAATATTCTCCGGAAGATTATCCGGTTCTTTTGAAGCCGGTAATAGATCATGATGCTGATGTAGTTTACGGATCAAGATTTCAGGGTGGACCCGGGAGAGTACTTTATTATAAACATCACCTCGGGAATAAATTTATAACGTTTCTTTCAAATCTTTTTTCCGATCTAAATTTTACAGATGTTGAAACATGTTACAAACTTTTCAGGCGGGAAATAATACAAAATATAAATTTTGAATCAAAACGTTTCGGAATTGAAATCGAAATTACTGCCAAGCTTGCTAAGGCTGAAGGCTTGAAAATATACGAAGTCCCTATTTCATATCATGGAAGAACATATTCAGAGGGAAAGAAAATAACCTGGAAAGATGGTGTGTCTGCTTTATACCACATAATTAAATTTAATTTTTTTAAAGATCCTAAGGGTTATTTTAAAAGGCCATGGAGAGATGTTTTCAGTGAAAATGAAAGGTGGTATCCAGACGCTTAATAATCGATTTCGCTTCGTTACTGAATCATTAGTCTTCGCTGGAAGCTATACGCCAAGACACAGTGGGACTGGTTCCCTCGACCATGCATTCTGTATTTAGTGGAGAGAATCAATTCTTCTGTGTCAGCCATAGTACAACTCCTGAAGCACTACGGCTGATGATTTCGAAAGCTTAATCCTTAATTCAACGGCATTGATTATTTGATTCCAATGATTTTCTTCCAAATTTTACTCTAGCTAAAGTAAAATTTAATTTTTAATTAGACGACAGTAAAAAAGCATAAATCTTGTGATATGATTATCATAACAAAAGAGAAATCAAAGCTATGAACCCCCTTTTTTTTGGACCGTATAATTATGAGTTTGTTCTATGATAAATAAATTTGAAAATTTTGTTGAGTCAAAGCTTCTTAGAGGTAATAAAGAGATTATAAAAGGTGAGATAAAAATATATCTTCCTGAAGTATTTGGATTTTGCGGAGGTGTGATTTCCGCCTTAAAAAAACTTGAAAATACGGTTAATCATTGTGAAGACATAAAAATTCATTTATTAGGCAAAATTATACATAATCCGACGGTAAATGAATATTTTATGAATAGAGGTGTTAATATAATTTCCGAAACCCGCCTGGAAGATGTTTTTACTGAGGCTTCACCTAAAGATATTATTGTCATTCCGGCGTTCGGAATACCTCTGGAAATTGAATATAAGGTTAGAAAACATTTTCATAATATAGTAGATACAACATGTAAAAATGTTAGAGAAGTATGGGATTTTATCTCAACACAGGCATTGCAGGGAGCAGCTGTACTTCTTTACGGTAAACCAAAGCACCCGGAAGTTCAGGCCAGTATATCGAGAGTTAAAAAATATACTTCAGTTGTGGTACTGCCTGATTTTGAGGCTGCACGGAAATTCAGCAGTTTTTTAAAAAACGGTTTTCCTGCTGATATCAAAATGTGTGGAGAATTTGATTCGCACGGTATTCACTGGATTATGAATAATTTTAAAACTCAAAAATTTGCTTTTGCCAATCAGACTACAATGCTTTATGATGAAACTCTGGAAATTGCAGATATGTTAAAAGAGGCAGCAAAAAAAAACGATATGAATGTTGAATGCTGTAATACTGTATGTAAAGCTACATGTTTAAGACAGAAAAAGGCATATGAGCTATGTAAAAAAAAACTTGACCTTATTTTTGTTGTCGGAGGATATGACAGCAGTAATACAAATCATTTATATAAACTTGCGGAATCTTATGTAAAAAGCATATATATCAAAGATGACACTGCATTAGGTGATGAAAAAATAAAATGTTACAGTTTACATAACAATGAAGAATATTATGTAAAAAAAGAAGAATTATTAAAAAAATGTAGAAAAATCGGTTTGCTTGCAGGAGCATCCTGTCCCTTTTCTGTTATACATAAACTAATAAATAAAATAGGAGAAAATAATTAATGAAACTAGGTATCATCGGCGGCAGCGGCTTATATAATATTGAATCGCTCGAAATTATTAAATCAATCAATATCGAAACTCCTTTTGGAGCTCCTTCAGATGCTGTCGTTCACGGCAAAATAAATAATAATGAAGTTTTCTTTATGCCCCGACACGGAGAAGGCCATAGAATAGCACCTCATGAAATTAATCATAAAGCTAATATCTTTGCAATGAAAAAATTAGGGATTACTCATATTCTGAGTATTTCTGCTGTTGGAAGCCTTAAACACGAACTGGCCCCCAAAGATATTGTCATGATTGATCAGTTTTATGACAGAACAAAACAATGTGGAGAATATACCTTTTTTGGAGAAGGGATTGTTGCGCATATACCGTTTGCAGATCCAATATGCAGCGGGTTCAAGTCGTTTGTTCATGAATTATCAGTCAGTGTGATGGAGGAAGTTTATTCAGGAGATAAACCACCCAGATCAGTTGACGGTGGTACCTATGTTAACATAGGGGGGCCTGCTTTCTCAACTAAAGCTGAGTCCGAAACATATAGAAAACTTGGTTTTGATGTTATCGGTATGACAAGTCTGGGGGAGGCTAAACTGGCACGCGAAGCAGAAATTTGTTACTGTACTGCAGCTATGGTAACTGATTATGACTGCTGGCACCCCGACCATGACAGTGTAAGCGTAGAAATGGTTGTCAATACAATGAAAGCAAATACCTGCGCAGCAAAGCTTCTAATCCGGAAAACTGCTGAGAACTTTAAAAAGGTAAAAAGAGACTGCGACTGTGCTGAAGCATTAAAGTTTTCCATTATGACAGACCCTCAGTTTATCCCCGGGGAAAAGAGTAAAGACTTAAAACCGCTGATTAATAAATATATTTAAAATGTTTGTTTTTTTGGGTTTTATAAGTTTTTAACTATTGACAGAATAAGAGATTTCCGCATAATTGATAGTGTTGTTCGAAGAAGTTGTTTAACAAAAAGAATTAAAAAAACCTAAAGAAAGGAAGAGAAAATGAAAAACAACAAGAAAAAGTTTACTCTGATCGAACTGCTGGTAGTAATTGCGATTATTGCTATCTTAGCAGCAATGTTGCTGCCGGCACTCAACCAGGCTCGTGAAAGAGCAAGAAGAATTTCAAGTGCAAGTAACTTGAAACAGATCGGTCTTGCAATGCAGACTTATGCACAGGACTATTCAGATTACTTCCCAAGTGGAGATGATGCTGCTGGGCTTTATAAGCTCTCTAATGATTTAAAGGATGAGAAAATTCTTATTAATCCTTCATCAGGTAGCACTGCGTCAACAACATGGGAATCTACTATGACCAGTGACTATGCATACAATGGTGGATCGGGACTGTTCCCTTCAACTTCAACTGCAGCAGGCACACAGCCCGACTCAGGTTTAGTTGCTGACAGCGATACAAACCATGAAGACTATGGAAATGTTCTCTTTGTTGATGGACATGTAAAAGGCTTTAAAGGCTCTGATTGGTATAAAGACGCTAATGTTAAGAATGTACCATTAGAGACATTAATCACTGGCTAATAGCAGCTAAGAAGAAAAAAGTAATTAAAATAAAAGAGAGCATTAAAAATGCTCTCTTTTTTTAATTATACAAAAAAAGCTTGTTCGTATTTGGGGGAAAACTTTTATATGGAACGATCCTGCAGTAATATATATAAATGCTTTAGTTTTATCCCGGTAATTGTTTTTTTAATTGCGGGGCTTTTAATTTATCCTCTTTACTTATACTCAGTTATATCTTGTTTTGGAGTATCATATTTTCATATTTTCACTCTTTCCACTGTCTCTACTTTATCGCTTGTTTTTATACTGTTAAACTTATCAAAGCTTAAATATCTGTTTTTGAAAAAATCTGAACTTGTGCTTTCAATCCTTTTTATTTTTCTTATAAGCATTGACCATTTTTTTTATTTTAAGACGTATTCCTTTAGTGATTTTGGTTTTTCGATTATTTGGATAACCGTCCCGTTGTTTGTTTATATATATTTAAAACGTACAAAACAGGTGCTGCCTTATTACTGTTTTATTATATGGATACTTGATTTGGCGCATACATTTTATCAGGGAAATGAAAAAATTGGCATATGCGGCAATAGAAACTGGCATGCAATCTTTATATTAACAATGTTAATAGTTTCTTTTTATTCATTTAAAAGAATAATTTCTTATATAATTCTACAAAAAAAGTCAAAATATTATTTAACTGTATTATCAGTGCTGTTGTTTTTACCGCTGTGGATTTACTCAATATATATTATTCAGGCCTGCAGTTCTCGCGGGGCCTCGCTTGCCGCTGCTGTCTCTGCCTTACTATTGCTCGGGATATTCCTCAAAAGAAAGTTTTTTAGAAAGAAAAGAAAAGCAGAGAAAAATGTATTAAGAAAAAGAATTTTTATATGTTTATTCTTTTTATTTACGATTTTTCTTATAGGAACTTTTGCTATTAGCAGCAAAATGAATTTATTCACCGAAAAGTCATTTTCACATAAAGTATCGCTTCATTCAAATGAAACTTACAAGACATTGGAAAATGCATTTAACAGGGATGTTAGGATACCGTTGTGGATAGGTACACTTAAGTTAATCATTAATCATCCACTGATTGGCGTCGGAGCCAAAAGGTTTGAAACAACTTTTGCTTCCTATAGGCCAATAAGTTATTTCCTGAAAAAAATGAGTGCTACAAGGTCGAACCACCCGCATAATACTATCCTTTATATTATTGCATGTTACGGACTTCCGGGGTTTGTCTTCTGGGCGGTTATCTGTTTATACCCTATTTTGTTTTGTTTTAGTAAATTCAGGGATTTGGGTGAATTCGAGAAATATATATTGTTTGCTTATTTATGTCTATTCATTCATGGTTGTTTTGATTTAATTTTTTTTGTGTGGCCTACTTTGCTCATTGCTTTGATCTTTTTGGGTATTTTATGGGGTGCTGTCTGGCAGCAGAAAAGTAAAGAAAATTATTTTCAGGGAAATAAAACAAAAGGTTTATATCGAAGTATTTTTTTTATTACAGGCTTAATGTTATTCTGTATGACAGCCTATACTGTGTATAAACAGACTGTAGGTTCTTATTATATCCGTTCAGGTTATTATTTTGAAACAAGGACAGATAAGAACAACTTAGCATTATATTATTATAAAAAGGGATTCGAATATATAAAACCCAAAAAATTTATATATAAAGCAGGATTACTTGCCTTAAATGCACTGCAGAATCCTTCCCTTGCATTAAAAATTTTCAGTTATTACAATTTCATTCCAACTAAAAATTATGCTCATAATAATGGATTTATTGCATTATCTATAATAAAAAAACTGAATATAATTATAATTGCTGCCGCAAGCAGTAAACAATAAATTAAATTACCATTTTTTATTAATTTTAAGTTCATAAATACGGTATTATAATTCTTACACTTTTTTTAGCCGAGCGGGGTTTAAGTAAATCCAGT
>JAIPJT010000064.1 GCA_021733985.1 Victivallales bacterium
AAACAAGAAAATGTATTTCTCTGAAGCTATATCTTCATGCTTTTTGTAAGCTTTGTGGTAGTTGTTAAGTTTGGTTCCGGATTTGCTGGTTCGTGTGTAATTTTTAACTTCAGGTATCTTGAATCTAAGGGAATATACATGACACCTTATCTGTCATCGGCTTCAACATAAAGCCACAGCTATAGCTGTGAACTCTGACACTATATTTAAACTTACAAAGGTTTTAATTAAAATATTTGATTTAACAGTATTGTTGGTCTCCCCTGAAGCATCAATTACTATTCAGGGAAAATTGACAAATAAACGAATTAACAAATTGACGGATAACGGCGGTCTCGGAGAGACGCGCCCTACCAGTTTGTTTCAAATAGGATAAACCTTCGTCATGCGAGGATCAACGCTAATTACTGTAATCCGGCTTTGTTAAAATCTTTAAATAATCATTGTCGGTAGATAATATTAAAGTCGTTTTATCATCGAAGGTCTTTCTATAAGTTTCGACAGTCTTTTTGAATGAATAGTATTCCGGATTCAGGCTGTACGCTTTAGTATATATTTTTGTCGCCTGTGCATCAGCTTTACCCATTATCACCTCTGCCTTTCGGTAGGCATTCGATTCAATAAGCTTGAGTTCTTTTTCTCTTTTCCCGTCAATTACAGCTTTTTTCCCCTGTCCTTCAGATCTCTCCATTTCAGCGGCACGCTTTCGCTCGGCAATCATCCTGTCATATACTTTTTCTCTGACTGCGGAAATATAATTCAAACGTTTAATTCTGACATCCACCACCTGAATACCGTATTCAGGTGCAAGTTTTTCAGTTTCTTCCAGAATTAATTTTTCCATTTCAGCACGCCCTACCTGTATAGGATCAAGAGCATTACTTATTATATTCTTTTTATTGCTCAGAGCCTTTTTCGTTTTTGAATTTTTGATGATCCTATTTGAATTTCTTACCGCTTCAACCAGCGGGTGATTCGTGATTGAATCACGGGTTGCGGAATTAAGTATATCACCAAGTTTAGATGCGGCGCCCAATTCATTGTATACGGTCTGCAGGAATAAAAGCGGATCTACTATTTTCCATCTGGCAGTCGTGTCGAGCCATATATATTTTTTATCCTTAGTTGGAATTTGTGTAGGGGCTCCATCCCATTCAAGAAGGCGTTTGTCAAAATAGTGGGCCTTTTGCACAAAAGGGGTTTTGAAATGCAGCCCCGGTTCTATAATAGGATTTCCTATCGGTTTCCCGAACTGTGTTATGACAACCTGCTGTGTTTGAGGAACAGTATAAAAAGTACCGCTTAGAAAAAGCAATATTATCAAAATCAGAATGGCTAAAATTATACTTAAGAAAGCTCTCATTATTTATTCCCTCCCGTTTGAAGAAGTTTATTATCACGATTTAAATTTAATAAAGGTAAGACGGTCCGAGCATTTTTATCTATTATATATTTCTGTTTAACCTCGGGAAGGACCTCGGCCATAGTGTCCAGGTAAAATCTCTTTTTTGTAATTTTCGGTGCCTTATTATATTCTTTAAGAACGGAAAGGAAGCGTTGAGTGTTTCCCTTGGCGCGATTGATTTTATCGAGTGCATAACCTTCGGCAAAACTAATTGTCCTTTTAGCCTCACCTTTGGCTCTGGGTATAACCTTATTATATGCCTCCCACGCTTTATTAATAGTCTGTTCCTTTTCCTGTTTTGCTTCATTTACTTCATTGAAGGCGGGCTTTACTTTATCAGGTGGATTTACATCAAGGAGCTTTACAGTCACCACCCTCAACCCTGTATTATATTTACGCAGAAGCTCCTGCATTCTATGCTCAACCAATATACTTAATTCTTCACGTTTAGTAGTAAGAACTTCATCCACTGTATAATTGCCTACATACCTTCTCATAACTACTTCTGAAATATCCCGTAAGTTTTTAAAAGGCTTTCTTGTATCAAAAAGATATTTTACAGGATCATTAATCCTGAACTGAACAACCCATTTTACATCAAGTACGTTGAGATCGCCTGTAAGCATCAGTGCCGAATCTTCAGCACGGGTTGAAACATAAGAACGCCTCCTTCCGGAATTATTATTCCTTTCTCCAAATTTTTCTTTATATATTCTCTGAGTTTTGACAGGGGTAACCTTGTCGACCCCGAATGGTAGTTTTACATGTAAGCCTGAACCGGTAGTTTTAATATATCTACCGAATCTTTGTACCACTCCGACTTCATCAGGACCTATAGAATAAATACAGGTAGTTGATAAAGCAGCCAGCAGGAAGACTATTATAAGTACAGGAACAAATTTGGGTATTGCCGATAATTGTTTTTTCCACTCCTGTATTACTTCTTCTAAATTTTTGGGCTGGTTCATAAATTCTCCGTTATTTTTATTGAAGGAAACTGCTTAAGGAACTTTAAAAACTTAGAGCCATTTGTCCGAGGATTCCAGCTTCATTAAAAATTAATCTTCATTTTTACTTCCGGTTTCATATATAAAGCGGAAAAAAATAAAAAAAAATCTAATACTTGATTGAAAAAGTATTTTTTTTATATTTAATATATTAAACAAACAAATTTTGTCAGAAGGATATATTATGGATAATACAATTGAAAAAAGTATAAATAAAGCAGCATCTTCTGGTAAAATATATTTCAATTTTCTACCTGTTGTAACCGGTTTACTTTCTGTAGTGGTGGTAATCCTTTAGCGGCAGGAGGATTTTTGATTTTTACAAAATTCTGAATATTCAAAGTCCTACGGTCGGAAAAACTGTAGGACTTTTTTTTTATATAAATTATAATTTGAAGTTTAAAATAATGAGAAAGGTTCTTCTTATGAAACGCACCGGAGCACAAATGCTGATAGAGGCATTCAAAAAAGAAAAGGTCGAAAAGATTTTCGGATACCCCGGAGGGTATGTTATTCCAATTTTCGATGAACTCTACAAAGAGGAAAACATTGATCTTGTACTGCCCCGCCACGAACAGGGGCTGATTCATATGGCTGACGGTTATGCAAGGACAACAGGTAACGTAGGCGTATGCATAGTCACCAGCGGACCCGGAGCCACAAATACTATTACAGGCCTGGCAACTGCAAATTATGACTCCGTTCCTTTAGTCTGTTTTGCCGGACAGGTTCCCTATAATCTTATCGGGAATGATGCCTTTCAGGAGGCTGATACTGTAGGACTGACCAGATCAGTAAGTAAACACAACTATATCGTTTCAAGCAGGGATGAACTGCCAAGAGTCGTAAAGGAAGCATTTCATATTGCAAGAACAGGCAGGCCCGGCCCGGTTGTGGTAGACCTGCCTATAGATTTTATAAAAGGGGTGAAAAATGATGAATATCCGGACGATATTGTCATAGAAGGTTATAAACCTGTAACTAAAGGGCATCCTCTGCAGATAAAAAAAGCCGCAGACAAACTGATGAAGGCTAAAAGGCCCCTCTTTCTATGCGGCGGCGGTGTCAATATATCCGGAGCTTCTGAAAATTTTATAACACTTGCAGAAAAGACAGATATTCCGGTTGTAACAACACTGATGGGGCTCACAGCCATCCCGTGTACACATCGCCTTAATATCGGCACGATCGGCATGCATGGTGTTTACCCGGCCAATATGGCATTGAGCGAATGCGATCTGATATTCTCTATCGGCTGCAGATTTAGTGACAGAATAACAGGTAAATTATCTGAATTTGCCAAAAATGCAGAAATAGTTCATATTGATATTGACTCTGCAGCAATTTCCAGAAATGTTCATGTGGCTGTTCCGATAGTCGGAGACGCAGACTGCATAATAAAAGAACTTATTAATTATGTAGACAGACGTGAACTCGGTGAATGGCACGGGAAAATTAAAGAATGGGAGGATCATTACTCATTAAAGATAGTTAAAGGTGAAAAAAATGTCTCTCCAATGCAGGTTATAGATTCAGTTTCAAGTGTATTCCCTGATGCCATAGTCGCGACGGATGTAGGACAGCACCAGATGTGGACTGCTCAGTTCTATAAATTCTCCACTTCCAGGTCTTTCCTTACCTCCGGAGGCTTAGGGACTATGGGCTACGGTTTACCTGCTGCTATAGGTGCACAGATTGGAAGGAAAGATAAGCGGGTTGTCTGTATTTCCGGAGACGGCGGCTTTCAGATGAATCTGCAGGAGCTAGCGGTCGCATCTCAGAGAGAACTGCCGGTTGTAATTATGATTCTTAATAATAACTACCTGGGTATGGTAAGGCAGTGGCAGCAGCTTTTCTTTGATAAAAAATATTCAGGGACATGCCTCCGACAGACAAAACAATGCCCGCCTAAATGCAGTTCATTCGGGGAGCACTGTCCGAATTATATACCGAATTTTATGAAAATAGCTGATGCATATAACATTAAAGGTATAAGAGTTAAAAAAGAAGAGGAAATTATGCCTGCACTTGAAGAAGCTAAAAACAGCAGAAAACCTATAATCATAGAATTTATAACGGAGCAGGAAGCAAATGTTATGCCTATGGTGCCGGCAGGGGGCAATATAACTGAAATGCTGCTGGAAAAATAAATCAGGGAAAAGGGTATATATTATGAAAAAGAAAGTATTGTCATTAAAAGTACAGAACAGTATGGGGATTCTTGCCAGAATTACAGGCCTTTTTTCAGGAAAAGGCTACAGTCTTAAAAGTTTAACCGCAGGAACAACTCCGGACTCTAACAAATCAAAGGTTACTATTGTATGCGAAAGCAGCGATAATGAATATGACCAGGTAAAAAAACAGCTCAACAAGCTGATTGAAGTAATTAAATTAAAAGACCTTACTCATGAGGAAACTATTCAGAAAGAGCTTGCTTATATTAAAATAAAAGTGCCTGTAGCAGAGCGCTTGAACGTAATTTCTGTAGCAGAGTCACTTGGAGCCGCGGTCCGGGATATAAGTAAAAATGAAATTGTTTTTGAAATGGTATGTTCAACAGAAAAAATCAACCATTTTGTAAATCTGTTCTCAGATTACCAGATTGACTCAGTGGCAAGAAGCGGACTTGTTGCTATGGAATTGAGCAGATAATACCTTCAACTTCAACGCTGCGCGAAAAACCTTTTTCGTGTAGCGTATTTAATGTCAAGTCCTGAAAAAAATTGACACTTTTATTCGTATTAAAACATAGAAATATACTTCTGATTGAACCAGTATTCTTTATTGAAATTATATTAATTTCTTAAGGTAATATTTGATTTTTAAAAATCTATTCACTATAATTAATTAGCGTTGATCTTCGCACGACGAAGTTTAATCTTTTCTGAAACAAAGCGGTAGGGCGCGATCTCCGACCGTGTGAGCCATAGCCCCGCTACTCCGGGGCGACGGCTTAGCGCGCCGCAATCCTGTGTCCAAACGGTAGGGCGCGATCTCCGAGCGCGCCGCAATACAGCATTATTGTTAAATGTATAATAAAATTGTACGATTTAATGCAATATTTTACTGTATAGTAATTTTTTGTTTCAGGGGATACTTTTTTTTTTAATTTTTAATCTTTGGAGGACGAAATGAATTCTGAATACCTTGCGCTGTTGGAAGAGAAGATGGGTAAAACCTTTCACAAACTTGAAGCACTGAAAAGTGAAAAACTGGTTGATTTTCTTGGAGAGTATATAAAGCTGTGTAACCCGGATTCCGTTTATATGTGTGATGACAGTGAAGAGGATGCAGGGTATATTAGAGATAGAGCCATAAACGAAGGAGAAGAAATTGAACTTGCCGGGAAAAACAGGACCATACATTATGACGGTTACGGAGACCAGGCAAGAGATAAAAAAAATACAAAATTTATGGTTCCGGAAAACAAACTTGAACGGATGGGAAGCCTTAACTGTGTGGAATATAAAGAAGGGCTTGCAGAAATAAAAACTATTGCTGAAAATATTATGAAAGGCAAGGAGGCGATTGTAAAAATTTTCTGTGAAGGCCCGATACACAGCGTTTTTTCACGCCCCTGTGTACAGCTTACCGATTCAGCATACGTAGCCCACTCTGAAGATATTCTGTATAGAAGAGGCTATGAACATTTTCTGCATATGGAGGATAAAAGTGATTTCTGGTCATTCTGCCACAGTGCCGGTGAACTTGATGAAAATATGAATTCTGTAAATCTCCACAATCGCCGCATCTATCAGGATTTAGAAAACAATATAGTATATTCTATGAACGCTCAGTATGCCGGCAATACAGTCGGGCTTAAAAAGCATTCAATGCGCCTCGCCATTAACGAAAGCGGTAAGCACGGATGGCTCTGCGAGCATATGTTCCTGATGTCGGTAATGAATGATGAAAAAAACAGAAAATCCCACTTCTGCGGGGCATTCCCGTCTGCCTGCGGTAAAACTTCAACCGCAATGATACCCGGCGAAAAGATCATTGGTGACGATATATGCTATTTCAGAAATATTAACGGACAGTTTAAAGCCGTCAACGTCGAAAATGGTATTTTCGGCATTATAAAAGATGTTAATGAAAAAGACGATCCGGTAATATACAAAGCTCTACAGGAAAATAATGAACTTATATTTTCAAATGTTTTAACCGGCCCTGACAACAATCCCTACTGGACAGGCATGGGAATCGAAACCCCCAAAAAAGGAAGAAATCATTCCGGAGAATGGTTTGAAGGAAAAAAAGACTCCGACGGCAAAGAAATACCCATATCACACCCGAACAGCCGCTACACAATGCGCCTTGAATATCTGGATAACATCGATCAGGCTTATAATGACAGAGACGGTGTTGATGTAGATGCTATCGTTTACGGCGGCAGGGACAGTGATACGACTGTTCCCGTAGAGGAATCAAGAGACTGGAAAGAAGGCATAATCATCAAAGCCGTTACTCTTGAATCCGAAACAACCGCTGCAACTCTCGGTAAAGCCGGTGTCCGTGTTCCATGCCTTATGGCCAATCTCGATTTTATCAGTTACCCCATTGGCGAATATATACATAACAATGTGAAATTTACTGACGGTATGGACTCAGTTCCGAAAATTTTCTCGGTTAATTACTTCATGAAGGATAAAAACGGAAAAATCGCTACAAGCAAGCTTGCTAAAAAGGTATGGATACACTGGGCTGAAGGACGCTGTAACGGTGAATACGATGCATTTGAAACACCTACAGGGTATATACCAGTCTATGAAGATGTAAAGGTACTCTTTAAAGAACTCCTCGATGAAGACTTCACTGAAGAACTCTATGAATATCTGTTCAGCTTCAGGTGCAATGCATGGCTTGCAAAACTTGAAAGAGCAAAGGAAAACTTTAAAAAGAACTACAATGATATTCCACAGTATGTATATGACATGTGGGACGAATATACTGAAAAAATCAAAGCCGCAAAAGAAAAATACGGTGATATTATCGCTCCCGGAGTATATAAAAACTCCCGCTGAAACATCAATTATAATATCAGGGTAAATTTTTTATCAGATTGTAAAAATATAACACATGCCTGAATCCGTGAGATAATTTCGTGGATCCTAAATGACGCAGTTGATTTTGAATCTGTAGCTAACAACCTGTCCGCCATAGCTCCTTAGTGAGCGACGGCGGAAGTAGATATAGGTTCAAAATCCTCCTGCAGCCACTTCCCTATTCGTTATTTCTCAAGTAATGGCTGTCTGTCCCGGTGCATTTTAGGTTTCTTCATATATGCAGCTTTTATTGCGATAAAAGCTGCCTTGACCTTACCGAGTCTTCCTTTGAATTTTGCTGTACACATAGATCTGTAATCACTGTCCGACATAACCGGTCTCGCAACAGCAGCAGTTGTCTCTTTGCTTACAGAACCTTCCAGCAACTCCGCACCTGCTATTTTTATCAGTTCAAATTTCCTGTTAAACAATTTAGAAGTACCTGCGGCGCCGGCACCCGGAATAAGAATTTCACCTGAGTGTTCCCAGTGCATACCTTTGCATAATTTTCTAAAAAACAGCCTTAATAAATCAAAGTTTTCAATTTCAGGAAAACCGCACGAACTGATAAGGACTGTTTTAGGGTGCCTGTCCCCTTTTACCGGATGCTCTGTCCCGCCTTCCCTGCCTGCTCTCTGTTCAGGATCGATAAGCACAAAAAACCTGTCAATAACGTTTTTCAGCGGTCCCGGAAATAAAGAGAAATACAAAGGGGCTGCTAAAAGTAAATAATCTGCCCGCATGTAAACTTGCAGGATTTTTTTGAAATCATCGTTATGGATACATTTCCCTTTATTTTTTTTCCAGCATGACATACACCCTTTACACGGCTCAATATTCATTTTATCCGGATAAAATTTGTATACCTTATTTTCTTCCCCAAGCCCCTCAATACAGCGGTCAAGCATTTTCTCTGTTAAGGACTTTTGTCTCGGTGAGCCCGATATTGCTAAAATAACCTTACTCATAAAACTCCTTTTTAATATTTTTAATAACATATACTATACACGAGTGTATGCGGTTTTTTAATCCGCCGTAGTCCCGCAATAGCGAAAACCAAGACGGAATGGCTTTTGTCCTTCGTAATTGAACCTGGACATACACTTTATTTTTCGGCCTTATCATTCGATACAGGTCATACAGTATGGTGTGCTGGATAAATAAACCAAAACGTTTCGCGTATAACGTTTGAATTCACTTATAGCTTGGAGCGGAGCGTAAAGCTATTAAGTGGAATGATTTGTTACTTGTTTTATGTTTATTTTTTTACCACGAAGAACACTGAGAACACGAAGATTTTTATCTTTTGCTCTGCAAAATCTAAAAATGAGTCTCTTAAAGTACGAATCTTTTGATTCCATTCTTTAGTATTTTGACATTGAAATTT
>JAIPJT010000065.1 GCA_021733985.1 Victivallales bacterium
ATTCAGTTCCTGACGTCGAGAACCGTATTTATTGAAGACCTAAAAAGGAAAAAAGAAATTGTCAATCAACCATTTTTATATTTTATAAAAATAATTTCTTACTCTTTCATACTTTTCATAAAACTTTTGACACTACCTCGACAGCAACTCTGTCCAGTTTCCAGAGGCGTGTTTATTGCCCTCTTCCTTACAATTTATACACTGAAGTTCCGAAACAATTGACAGGCCGATCTCAGCAGGAGATTTCCCGCCTATTTTCAAACCGATCGGTGAATAAAGTATATTTAGATCCGGCTCAAAATTTAAATCCTCAAGTAAGCGATTTACAATTATTTCTGATTTTTTCTTTGAAGCAATCAAGCCTATATATCGGGGTTTCAGCCCGGAGGCATAGACTTTCTTAAGCACCTGATAATCCAGCTCATGTGAATGTGTAGTTATTACAATGAAGCTTCCCTCGGGTATCTCTGTCTGTTCAATGTACTCGACACAGTCCTTATTACTGTAACTTAATTCTTCCTGAAAAGATACATTCAAATTCTGTCTTTGATCAATAATTGAAATATTATAATTCAGCAGTCTGAGGAATTCGGTAACGGCTTTGCCGACATGCCCGGCACCAAAAATATACACAGATGGATTTGTTTTAAGACATTCAAAAAACAGGGTAATTTCCCCTCCGCAAATCATGCCCGTTTTTATTCCGTCCTGTATTTTACCGTTTTCGTCAAGATTATATTTTTTTGCACAGCATTTCTGCTCTCTTATAATTTTATCGTATTCTTGAATTGCTGCGTGTTCCAGTGAACCGCCGCCAATTGTTCCGAAAGTTTTTTTTTCTTCAGTGACCAGCATCTTCGAACCCGGTATCTGAGGCCCGTGCCCTTGTTTTTCCGTAACTGTTACCACCACTCCCGGTTTATTCTCTTTTTTCAGTTTCAGTATTTCCTGATAAATTTCCATAATTTTACTCTTTGTTAGATTATTTTCGATGCTGCACGAAATGAATTACCTCTGCAGAATTCACAAATGGCCTTAAATTCCGAATTTTTTTTTGTCTTAACTTCTAAAATTTAAACAAGGTTACAGTAAATCAACATTCGTTCAACATTTTAACATATACCGAAATCAAAATGGTTTTCGAAAAATAAAGTGTAAGTTCAAGTTCATTTACGAAGGACAAAAACCATAAAATCGCATACACTTGTGTATATTTTATTCTAATTTTGAAAAAAACATATTTAAAATTATATTTTATATCACAATTATCAAATTTTAAACCTGCAATTCTATGGAGTTTATTATGAACATTGTTTTTTTAGACGCATATACGACAAACCCCGGCGATTTATCCTGGAAATCCATAAACAGCCTGGGAAGCCTCACTGTTTATGACAGAACAGAACAAAACAAAATTATAGAAAGAGCCAAAAAAGCAGATATTATTATTACAAATAAAGTTCCTCTGTTATCGGAAACTCTTTCAATGCTTCCAAAACTGCAATACATCTGTGTCGCTGCTACAGGGGTTAATATAGTAGACTTAGAATATGCCGGGTATAAAAATATCCCTGTCTCAAATGTTGTAGGGTATTCTACCGCTTCGGTAGCGCAAACAGTATTTGCCCATATACTCAATTTGTTAAATAAAATTGATTATCAGGCAGAAGAAGTAAACAAGGGTCGATGGAGCGCATCAAAGGATTTTACTTACTGCGATTTTCCTATCTTTGAACTTTCTAATTTGACTCTTGGAATTGTCGGATTCGGAAATATAGGTAAAACTGTAGCTAAAATAGCAAACAGCTTTAATATGAAAATCAATGTGTATAAACCCGGAAAAATCCCGGATTTGCCGGCCTGCATTAATAAAGTGGACAAAGAAACTCTTTTTAGGAAAAGTGATATTATAACCCTTCACTGCCCTCTAAGTGAAGATACCCGGAATTTCATCAACAGTAGTACAATTACACTTATGAAAAAAAATGCGTATTTAATTAATACCGGACGTGGAGGTCTGGTGAATGAAGAGGAGCTTGCCGATGCACTGAACAGCGGAAAGATAGCCGGAGCAGGTCTTGATGTCCTTTCCAAAGAGCCGCCTGAAAAAAACAATCCTCTGATTAATGCAAAAAACTGTAAAATCACCCCGCATGTCGCCTGGTCCTCAGTTGAAGCAAGAAAAAGACTAATCAAAGGAATAGCGAAAAATATTAAATCATTTATCAACGGTAACCCCGTTAATGTGGTGAATTAAAGTAACCATTTCCCAAAATCCGTAAGAAAAATTTAAAAATTGAATATTAACTTTTTTCAACTTGTAGCTATATTAAATATTATACGAAAAAGATTCGCGGCCTGCACTCAATTGTTTTGAGACAGCTTTTGTCTTTTTCTGAGATATATCTATGCTGTGGTATCGGATTAGAGTAGAATTTGTACGAACTTAAAAATACAGGAATTTGCTGGAGGTTCTTATCAGGCTGCGACGGACCAAAGCAGTCTTAGGTGCTGTTCCCGGAAATTTAGACCCCCTTCTCCGTAGAGTAAGCTTAGGTCTGATAGCTATTACATATACACTGTATTTAATTTAACAGCAAATAAAACTGAGAAAGGTTTTTTATATGGGTAAATTTGATGTTTGCGTAATTGGTGCCGGTCCCGGCGGTTATGTTGCCGCAATCCATGCCGGCAGAAAAGGGAAAAAAGTTGCTCTGATAGAAAAACAATATTTTGGTGGGACATGTCTGAATGTAGGCTGTATACCCACAAAAACACTTATAGCTTCCGCTGAAAGTTTAAAGTCAGCAAGGCATGCTGAAGATTTCGGAGTAAAAATTGAAGGTAATATCTCCTACAGCTGGGACTCAATGCAGAACAGAAAAAACGGCATCATTGAAAAACTAAGAAGCGGAATTGGAAGCCTGCTGAAAAATTCAAATGTTGAAGTTTTGAATGGTACCGCGTCTTTTAAAAGCAGAAATTCCTTGACTGTCAAAGATACAGAGGACAATGAAAAAACTGTTGAAACAGACAAAATAATTATAGCTACCGGTTCTAAGCCGGCAATGCCGGCCTTCATCCCCAAGTCCCCAAGAGTACTGGATTCTACCGACCTTCTGAATATTGATGAAGTACCTAAAAGTATAATAGTACTGGGAGGTGGAGTAATAGGTTGCGAGTTTGCATGTCTTTTAAATGAATTGGGCTCAGAAGTAAAAGTTGTGGAAATGCTCAGTAACGTCCTCCCCGGCCAGGACACTGAAGTCTGCAGACAGTTAACAAGAGAAATGAAAAAAAGAAAAATTAAGGTAATGGTCGGAAAACCAATGGAAAATATTTCCGCTGACGAAAACGGTGTTAAAGGAACAGTTAAAAATAAGGAGATTGGAGCCGATTATCTGCTTGTTTCAATTGGACGTGTCCCTGTTACTGAAGTATTGAATCCTCAGGCAGCAGGTGTCGCTGTAGATGAAAAAGGCTTCATCCGGGTAGACAATAGTTGTCGAACAAATGTTGAAGGAATTTATGCTGTGGGTGATGTTACCGGAAGAATTCAGTTGGCACACCTTGCAAGTGCAATGGCATTAACCGCCGCGGAAAATGCATGCGGAAATAATGACAGTTTTTCTGACTGCCTTGTCCCGGGCTGCATTTTTACAGACCCGGAAATCGGCACTGTCGGACTCACTGAGGAACAGTGCAGAGAACATGGAATTGAAATAAAAATTGGCAAATTCCCCTATTCCGCTTTGGGCAAAGCGATGGCTATTAATGAAATAACAGGATTCTGTAAAATTATCACAGATGTTAAAACCGACAGAATACTGGGTGTCCATATTATCGGAGCACATGCAACAGATCTGATCTCCGAAGCTGTCACCGCTATGGAAAAAGGTATAACGGCCGAAGAGCTTGGTAAGGCAATACATGCGCATCCTACTCTCGGTGAAATTATGATGGAAGCGGCTCATGCCGCTCACGATAAGTCTGTGCATTTGCCTGCAGCTAAAAAATAATTTTCTTTTTATATATATTTTATCTGCTTTTAAGCTCAAAGCTCTGTATTTCAATATTATTTATGAAAAAGACTCTGTTAATCTTTATAATTTTATTCCCGATAACTGTTACTGCACACTCAGGGAATAAGATTTATATTATCTCTATAGAAAAGCATTCGGGAATTATTATCCCTTATAAAGGATCTGATACAAGCTATCTTGCCAACAAAGATGAATTCAAAAATGATATATACATAGAATACGGTTTCGGTGATAAACGATATTATATGTCGAAAACTGAACCTTCCCTTTATACAGGAGCAAGAGCAGTATTATTGCCTACAAGCTCAGTCATTAGAGTAACGGGAGCGGATTTGAAACATTATAGGGAACAGCCGAAGGCTGTATTATATGATTTAACTCTAAACGATAAAAAACTTCGGCTGCTCAATAAATTTGTAAAACAGTCCTTTACGTTGAAGCAGGGATATGCATTCCCTATAGGGATATCTAATTATGGAGACGGTTACTTTTATTCCGGCTGCCATGATTTCTATTTGTTTAACACATGTAATTCATGGGTGGCAAAAGCTTTAAAATATTCTGATATCGATGTAAACGACTGGTTTATAGTAACCAGTGATGGGCTTAAAGAGAGAATTGAGGATAAAGTTAAAAAAGTACCGAAAATGAAAAAAAATAACTAAAACCTAATTCCATGATTTAAGTAAGACAATATTCCATATTAAAGTACCGAAACATGAAATTATTACATAAAATAAGGTAAAATTGAAACTTTTTGATATAAAGCACTTGTTTTTAAGGTTATTTTGTTTTCGTGTAATATATAATTCGTTACAGGTAAAACATTTTTTCATAAATAACAGATGTTTACTGTACTAACCTGTCAGATTTAAAAACAAACAAAGTTTTGATTATATAATATAGAAAATGAGAAAGTTCTTAAAATTATTACTAATTATAATTATAATTATTCCTGCTCTATTAATATCACTTCTTTTTTCGCTATCAAACTCCTACATTGCCACAAATTATTTTTTAAAAGCTATAAATAAAACCTTTCAAACAAATATAAAAGCTGAACAAGTTAATATTTCATTTATTGATTCACATTTTCAACTGAAAAATTTCAGCTGTCATAGCTCTGATTCAGAGTTCCACATCAGCAATGCAAAAGAACTTGACGTAAAACTTAATTTTTACGAATTACTGAAAGGCCGCCTTTATATTGAGAAACTAAGACTGGACGGTGCAAACTTTTCTTTAAATATGTTTTCTAATACCGCTAAAAAAAAGAAAAAAAATAAATTATACTCGACTTTACAAAATAATTTAGCCGATTCTCTTCCCGGGTTTTTGTCCTACAACATCAATGATATGAGGTTAACTAATATATCCGGTAAATTGACATTCGGTAACAACAATTCGCTGGATATAGGTAAAACAGATATCTACATTCCAAGAATCAAGCCTGATACAAGGTTTGACCTTGTAATCAAAAATTGCAAAACAAAATACTCATCCTCATTTTCTGAATTAGAAATTTTAACAGGGAGAAACGTCTTCCAGGTTACATCATATCTGAATAAGGAGCTGTACCCGACAAAAAGTAATATCTCATTTTCATCCAACAACATAAAAACCTTTGTGCATGGGGAAAAAACATGCATACCAAAAATCAAAGTCAGTTCTATAGTCAGTAAAAATAATGATAAAATCAATTTAAAAAATTTCAGATTAGAAGAGATAGTATCAGAAGGAAAAAGGATATCTATCATAAAACTTAACGGTTCATTTACCTACCCTTCCTGCAGTTTAAACTTTGATATCGGCTTAACTCCAATGTCCAATCCTCTTTTCAATATAATCGCTTCAAGTTTTTTGAAAAAACGCTATGAGTTTTCAAGCCTCAAATACAAAGGAAAGCTGGCTCATAAATCCGGAATTTTTGCCAGCAGCGGCAAAATAACAATTGACAATTTGAATTTCGGCAGTAACACAACTCCGCTTGATACCGGAATGAATTACAGCATAACTTACGATTCAAAAAAGAGGAGGCTTTCAGTAAAAGAGCTTTCACTGAAACTTAAAAAAAACGGGACACCACTGCTTTCGGCCTCTATATCAAATAACTTATTTTTGACCTTTTTAAAACACAATATAAAAGTGTCTTCCGACATGTGTAAAGGTACACTGAATATTAAAAACTTTAACTTAAAAAAACTTAAAAAACTTATTCCCTTCGAAACCTTGCCATACATTAAAGATATTTCCGGCCGGCTTTCAACAAATATTAAATTTTCAGGCAGTAAAGAGGATTACTTTGAAGTTAAATCCTCAACAGATATTGATAATTTATCTTTAACAACGAAAGACAGACTGAAATATAGCGATATATCATTTTCAAATAAAGCAAATTTAAATGTACACAATCTGCAAATTGTAAACTTAGTTAAAGGCAAAACAAAAATCACTGAAAACGGCAGACCTATATTGGAAGCATTATACTCGGGCAATTATGATTTAAAAAAACACTATGGTACACTTTCCCTTAAAAAAACTAAAATATATCCGGATTCGATTTCACTTTTACCTGTCAGTAATGAATTAAGGAAAAATATTTTAGATCAACTAAGCTCTCTAAGTAAAAGTCATATTAAAGCCAAAAGCAAAATCAGCTTTGATCTGTTAAACAAACTCCTCACAGTATACTTTCTCAATACAACCTTTATTGATAATAATACTATGACAGCATACCTAAGTATTTATTCTCCCACTGAAATAAAAAGAGATAATGGAAAATACAGCATAAAAACCCCGCCATCTCATGCCTCAATTATATTTAATGACTTTAATTTAAGCAACCTGAGAAGTCTATTCAGAAAATATAGCCCTAACATTACAAAAGGAATACTTTCCGGATATCTATACCTTATTCCGGGAACCGGTAGAAACCAGTTAAATATAAAAGGTGAACTGGATACAGAAAATGCTTATATTAAATATAAACAGCGGGAATTTAAAGATTTAGATGTTAAACAGAAAATAGATATTACTGTAACCGACTTTAGAGATATTAAATTTAATAAAGTTAAAACAGCCTCTTACTTCCATGAAAAACCTTTATCAAGCTTTGTCCTTGACGGTACACTGTCCAAAGCAGGCCGACAGTTTAATATCAACCTCAAGGATGCATTTATATCGTTAAAAAATATTAATATGCTTTCTTCAGGTTTCTTCAATAAAACAACAGGAATAAAAACACTGGATTTAGAAGGCGAGATAAATATTACGAACAATCAGAAACAGAACAATATTACTGTAAAAAGCAATTTGAGCGGTAGCAATTTAAAGTTCAGCCCGAAAGTCTCAACTAAAAGCGTAGAAAAACTTTCTGGTTTAATCGAAACAGAGTTTACATACAGTAAGAAAAATATTCACTTAAAAGGCCTTAATCTTTCGTTGAAAAAAGATAAAACAAAATTAGGAGACCTCAATGGAAGCGGTACTATAAAACTCCCTTTGAAAGAGAATAAATCTATACTAAAACTTGCCCTTAAAAATGTTAAACTAAAAAAAGCATTACGGCTGTGGAAAAAACTCAACTTCCAGCCCCCTTCAACGGGCACCGCTCTTAAAGACATCAACTTTGATATAGAATTCGATGCTGATAATATCAGTTATGCCAACGAATTAAATATTGATCTACATACAAATATACTAAAAAAAGGTAAATCCTACTCGGTCCGGCCAATTTTAGCAAAAATTAACAATGCCGATTTATTCGCTACCTTTAACCGTGAATACGAGGATAATAATAACAGCTTTGCATTGAAATGTAAAATTTCCAATTTAAATATCAGGCCGCTTCTGAAAATCTACAGACCTTCATTTTATAGTGATTCAACAAAAGGATCTATAGATATGCTTGAAATGAACTTGTCAGGAAAAGATCTGACTGAAGCTTCACTGAAAAAATTCCTTAAAGGTAAATTAACTGCGTCAGTAAACAATATATCGTTAAAAGATAATATCGTTAATTTTGATTTAATCAGACTTCTTTTTATCCCCTTTGAAGTAGTATCACAGAGCGAACAGCTTGTCTCAAATCTTTTAATTCCAAATTTTTTTAACAATCTCTTTAACTATTCAAACAGAATTTTTTCCAATACTGAACAGTTGAAGTTAAGTAAAGGAAGTATCGACATAGATATCAGAAACAGTAAAGCTGATATAAATAAATTATGGTTAAAAAGCCTGGATAAGACATTCAGCTCCCTTTCTTTTACCGGAAGTATCTATTTTGACGAAACTCTTGACCTGCATTCCTCTATTAATATTAATAAAAACCTTTCACTCCCCATCAATATTACAGGGACTGTTTCTTCTCCTAATACTGATATAATAAGTTTTGTTTCATTAATAAGATACTATACGAAATGCTTTCACACACTGGTGCCCATTATTTTAAAAAGGTTTATGTCTCTTCCTGAAATAATTCGTTGCTGTAATAACGAATTTTTACAAAGATTGTGCAGAATACCGAATAAAGTCAACCCCAAAAGTTGACCTCTCTTTCCCATATAGTGATTGAACGAAAACATCTATAGGCTTTATATTTAGACTTTTATCGTTATTTTTTAAACGAAGATTTTTTTGGTGCGATTAAAAATCAAAATGTTGGAGTTCAAGCTTCAGCTTGTTCGTGCTTAATTGCAGACCTGCACGATAAATCGTGTACTCCAACAATTAATTAAA
>JAIPJT010000066.1 GCA_021733985.1 Victivallales bacterium
CATTCATGAATATATAGATAACTATAACAGGAATCCAAAACCAATGAAGTGGACTAAAACTGCAGACCAGATTTTGAACAAAATCATTGCAATAAAGAAAAATTATAATACTACATAATTATGAAACATTACACTAGTGAACAGGAGCTGCAACTTAAACTCAAACAGCTAACAGAGAGTGAAGAAAGGTTTCGGAGACTGTTTGAAAATTCTGCTGAAGGCATTATTATGGCTGATCCTCAAACTAAACAGTTTAAATATTTTAATCCGGCTATTTGCAGAATGCTTGGATACAGCCGGGAAGAAATGGAAAAAATGTCAGTCAGTGATATCCATCCCGAAGAATCCATGAAGCTGGTCAACTCCGAATTTGAAGCACAGCTTAATGGGAGAAAAAATTTTTCGACCAACATACCTGTCCTTAGAAAAGACAAAAAAATTATATATGTAAATGTCTCTGCTGTACCTATTAATATGAAAGTCGGAAAAGTTCTTGCAGGTTTCTTTACTGATAACACCAAAATCAAGGAATACCAGGATAAACTTGCATACTCTGAAATAAAATATCGGACTATTGTTGAAAACATCGGTGAGTGGATATGGGAAGTCGATAGATACGGCAGGTACACTTATGCGAGCCCTGTTGTAAAAAAGATACTGGGATATAATCCTGAAGAGCTGATCGGTAAGACTCCGTTTGAACTTATACAGCCTGTTGAATCTGAAAAAATTAAAAAAATATTTCAGAAAATATCTGAAAAGAGGAAGCCTTTTAAAAATTTGAAAAACATAAACGTTCACAAAAACGGCTCCGAAATTGTATTAGAAACGAGCGCCCTCCCCATTTTTGACGATAACGGGCGTTTTATCGGCTATAGGGGCATTGATAGAGATATCACTGAAAGGGAAAAATTAGAACATGATCGGAAAGTACTGTCAAACGCCCTTGATAACGCATATGACGGCTGCATAATTTTTGATAAAAATTTCACTATCACTTATACAAATAAGTCCGCTTTAAAACTATTCGGTCATTCGGCAGAAAGTATTAAAGAAATTAGTATCGATAAACTTTTTAGAGAAAAAACACTAAAAAAATATTTTTATTCTGTACTTGAAAATAACAATTATGACTGGAATGGAAAAACAATCGGAGTCCGGAAAAACAAAGTTAATTTCCCTATGCATTTATCTCTTTCACCTGTCCGTAATGGTTATGGAACAGTTACAGGAGTTATGGCCGTTTTCAGAGATATAACTCAATTAGAAGAGCTTGAAACGCAGCTGTTTAGGTCACAGAAAATGGAAGCTGTCGGAGATTTGGCCGGAGGAGTGGCCCATGATTTCAACAACTTCCTTTCGACTATTCTCGGATACGCAAACCTGTTTCTTGAAGAATATAAAAAAGACGATGATCTTAAAAAATATATTCGTGAAATTAGAGAACAGGCTGAATATGCTGCAGAAATAACAAAACAGCTTCTTTTTTATGCTAGATCAGCCAAACCAAAATTCGTTAACTTTGATATTTGTCCTCTTATTATTGATACAGTCAATCTTTTAAAAAATACAGAACTTTCGAAAAAAACAGATTTTGTTCTAAAACTTGATGCCTGCCTGAATATCTTTGGTGACAGTACTCAAATACAGCAAATGATCTATAATATCTGCTCAAATGCTTTAAATTCCATGAAAAACGAGAATACAAAAAAAATTGAAATTGCTCTTAAGCAAACTAAGCTTACCAATGAAACTGCAGCCTCTATTCTGGTTATTCCAGGGGATTATCTAAAGCTTATTTTCAAAGATACCGGACACGGAATTTCCGAGGAGATTTTAAATAAAATTTTTGATCCGTTTTTTACAACAAATTCCCATAAGAACGGAATCGGTCTTGGTTTAAGTTTAGTAAATAAAATAGTTAAAAAGCATAACGGAGCAATAAAAGTAAAAAGTGCAGTAGGCAAAGGAACTGTGGTAACAGTTTTTCTCCCAGTTGCGAAAACGGATGAAAGAAATGAACCAAATTATTCTCTTCAAAAAAATACAAAGATATTAATTGTTGATGATAATACTCCACTGCTCGAATTATACAAAACTACGTTTGAAAAACTCGGATATATAGTAATAACCGCTTTAACCGGTGAAGAAGCATTAAAAATATTTAATAATGCTCCTGACTCTTTTGATATTGTTATAACAGACCAGCTGATGCCGGGTATTACCGGATCAGAATTAAGTACAGAGATTTTAAAGCAGAAACCTGATATTCCTATTATCCTAGCTACAGCTTACAGCACTTTTTCTCAAAAGGAGGCAGAACAGCTCGGCATTAAATATATCATCCCTAAACCAATTGAGATGTCCTATCTGACAAGAATGATAAACAGTTTATTAAAAACAAACAGGGATACCGAATAAATTAGCAAACAGCTTATATAGTACAACAGAGCATTGTATTTTAACACAAATTATTCATTTGAACTTTACAAAGGTTTTAAGTAACTATTTTTTTATAAATTTTCAACTGCATGTTTACTGCTGTAGAATGACCGGTATGATTTTTTTTCAATATTTATATTTTTTTGAGTTGAAAAATTGCAATAATGTTTGTATCTGTATAATCTTTTGATATTTAAAAAAATTATATATTATATAATAGGTAAAAAGAGGTAATATTTAATGGGTAACTTGAAAAAAAGTCGTCGTAGAAAAATTGCTAAACATAAAAGACGCAAGCACCTGAAAGCTAACAGACATAAAAAGAGTTAAATTTATTCAATCTAAAGAATGCAAAATGATTTCTGCGATTTTATTTTGTAAGTATATAGTTTATAATTAATCGGGTATTTATATGAATATCCGGTTTTTTATATAGTATTTTTCGTACTTTCTCTTATCTGGATAAATTAAAAATTAATCGTTGCGGGTATATAACAATGAAAATCGTTGTCACCGGCCCTAAATGCTCAGGAAAATCAATTATCGGTTCTAAGCTTGCAGAAATGCTCAAGCTGCCTTTTTACGAATCCGACGAACTGATAATGGATTTATATTACAGAGAAACAGGCAGCCGTTTAAGCTGCCGTGCTTTATGCAGTGAAGTAGGGGATGATGAATTCAGAAACTACGAAAGAAGAGCCGTTGAAAATATTACTGACAGGGAATGGTGTGTAATAAGTACCGGCGGGTCTACGATGCTGAACAGCAATTCCAGACGGATATTACGGAATAATTCTCTGTTAATTTTACTTCAGCCATCAATTTCATCACTATTGAAAAGACTTGAAGAAAAAAAAATTCCCTCATTTTTGAATAATACTACAGCAAAGGATTTATTTTCAGAACGTGCACGTCTTATTATTGATTTAGTAAAGCCGTATGCTGATATTTCCATTAATTCATCAGAACTTACAGAGCAGGAAACTCTGGCCCGAATAATCGAACAGCTCCAAATTGAATTCAGTTTAAGAAACAGTTCCCCGAATACTTTCGGGAAGTTAATAAGGCTTACTACTTTCGGGGAAAGTCATGGAAAATGCGTTGGAGCCGTATTAGACGGTGTGAAGCCCGGAATTAAAATTTCTGAAACTGAAATACAGAAAGAATTAAACAGGAGAAAACCGGGACAAAGCAAAGTTTCTACTCCCCGAAATGAAGAAGACAGAGTTAAAATTCTATCAGGAATCTTCGATGGAAAAACTACAGGTTCTCCAATCGCAATGATGATAGAAAACAAAAATCAGGACTCTTCAAAGTACGAAAAAATAAAAAATATTTTCAGACCCGGCACTGCCGATTTCACATTCTGGAAAAAATACTCAATAAGAGATTATCGTGGCGGCGGCAGAGCTTCGGGAAGAGAAACCGCTTCCAGAGTTTTAGGAGGTGCTATTGCCAAACAGATATTGTTGCAATACGGTATAAAAGTTATAGCACACACTGTTTCTATCGGTAAAGTAAACGCAGTTAAATGTGATTACAGGGTTATTGAGCAGAATGATGTTAGATGTGCAGATTCAACTGCTGCAGTAAAAATGGAAAAAGCCATACTTGAGGCCAAAAAAGAAAATGATTCTTTAGGCGGGATTGTTAAAATTGATATTTCAGGGGTACCCCCCGGACTCGGAGATCCGGTTTTCGGTAAACTTGATGCGCAGCTGGGGTCGGCAATTCTTTCAATTGGCGCCGTAAAAGGGATTGAATTCGGTAGCGGCTTTCAATCAACAAAAATTAAAGGCAGCGAAAACAACGATCCGATGAAAGACGGCAGATTTTTATCTAATAATGCCGGAGGCCTCCTCGGCGGAATTTCAAACGGTGAAAAAATAGTTATTCGTGCAGCTGTAAAACCTACTCCTTCGATATTTAAACCTCAAAAAACTTCAAATACCTCAAATGAAAATGTTTTTTTTAAAATCGAAGGGCGGCATGATCCGTGCATTATACCGAGAATTATTCCCGTTATGGAATCAATGTCCGCTTTGACAATTCTTGACATGATCGCAATCCAGAAGTCTATTAACCCCGATTTTTTAAAATAAAATGAAATATCCTGAAGCTAAGCATGCACGTGTATTTATAAAAAAGTTACAGTTTTTGTATTATTAGAGCCTTAATCCCCTCTGAAACATCAATTATTATATCAGGGTAAATTTTCTACTGAAAGTTTGATAATAACCTAAAGCGTTTGAACAAAAAAACTTTTTGTGCAGCTTCTAAATAAGCATGAAACTTCATTTTACGAAGTTTAAACTATAATATTATTAAAAAAATTAATTGGAGGATTTATAAATGGAAGCTAAAGTTGCCGTTTTAATGGGAAGTGACAGCGATCTTCCTAATTTAAAAGGAGCGTTTGACATTTTAAAAGAATTTGATATTCCCTTTACCCCAAGAGTTATTTCTGCGCACCGCACTCCTAAAACTGCGAGTAAATTCGCTGAAAATGCTGAAATCAACGGAATCAAAGTAATAATATGTGCAGCCGGTATGGCAGCTCATCTCGGTGGAGTAATTGCAGCGCATACTACCTTACCTGTTATAGGCATCCCTATGCCGAGTGAACCCTTCAATGGTTTAGATGCATTACTTGCAACCGTACAAATGCCTCCCGGTGTACCTGTAGCAACAGTAACAGCCGGAAAGGCCGGCTCTAAAAATGCCGCTCTATATGCTGTTTCTATCCTTGCTTTGACAGACAGCGAACTGTCTTCAAAATTGAAGGATTTTAGAATTAAACAGGCAGACAAAGTTAAACAGGCAGATTCAGTCATCTCGGAAAAAATTTAATTATGGACAATGTTTTTGAACTGAATGATAAAAATATTTCACTGTTAGTTAGAAAATGCTCGGCACAGTTAAAAGTTCCGGGCTCTTTTATTTTAATTCCAACCGAGACAGTCTACGGTCTGGCCTGTTCCTGGAGTGATGAAACAGCAAAAAAAAACATATATAAATCTAAAATCAGGCCGGAAAAAAAACCGCTTCAGCTGCTAATATCCGATATTAGCATGCTACATAAGACAAATGCTGTAATTTCCGGTCTTACAAAAGGAATAATCTCAAATTTTTGTCCGGGCCCGATTACAATAATTGTTCCAACTGATAATAAAAGTAAAATTGGATTCAGGTTACCACAGCATGAATTTGTAATTTCATTAATCAAAGAATTCGGCTCACCCTTATCAGCGACAAGTGCAAATATTACCGGCGAGCCTCCCGCACTTGATGCTTTTTCAGCCCTTAAAACTTTAAATAAAGTTCCTGATATTACAGTTAATTTCGGACAAATTCCAAAGTACTCAAGAGCTTCCACTGTTATTGAAATAGACAAATCGGATAAAATTTATATTCTTCGGGAAGGCCCTATATCCTATAATGATTTGAAAAACTGCAAAAAAAATTAAAGCACAGAAACACCTTTTCGTTGACCGCCTGATTATATTTGAAATAAAGCTGGCCGAATTCCCGTTAAGGAGGACCGTTCCTGCTTGGTGTCACTGCCCCATGGATAGTTTCAAGTACTGAAGTGTGTAAACAGTCATAAAGATCATTAAGGCTAAGGGCGTAGAAGATAGCTGACTGTATATCAAAGTTACCACATGACTCCAGGGAGTAAAATTTGGGTTTTTTTATCTACACCATTTTTTTTAGCAAGTTTTCCACAAAAAGACCCGGAATTAATTCGATTATCTGACGTAATGTGTTAATATTAGTTCCAAATTGATTTTATTGTACCCTCCTGTTTTTATTTAATATAACGGTGTTTGAACCCATCTTTTATTCAAGCCACAGTAGCAGCCTATAATAGATTAAGTTTGTATATATAAAATTTGACAATTGGATATTATCTGTATTTTGATAATTGTTTTTTGCTATTTATCATCCTTATGGTGTATGGTATGGCTGTTGAAACAATATAAAAGTAATAGAATTTGAGAGAACAATTTTAACCCACAAAAAAGATATGGAGTAAAAGCATGAATAAATACAGCAACATTTTAAAAATGATAAACCTTGCTGATGTATGTTGGCAGACACTTTTGGATAATAATCTTTCTAATGTTATTGTCAATTATAAGGACGGCAAATATTATACTGATTCGGGACATTCTTTCTATAATATGGTTTCTGTATCGTATTTAGGCCTGGAAACAAGTGAAATTATTAAAGAAGAAGAATGCAAAACTTTAAAGAATCCTTTAAATATCAATATTCCAACATCAAAGTTGCGTATAAAGTCAAAATTATTTTATAACGTAGAAAAAGAATTATCTGAATATTTTGATGCGATAGCTTTATTAGGTTCATCCTGCAGTGCGCTGTCAGAAGGTATTCTTCCGTTAATTGCATCAGGAGCACTTACTAATAATATAAAACCTTTAATGATCTTTGATCAGTTTTGTCATTTTTCCATGAATATTACAAAACCCGGATGTGGAGATGAGACTAAAGTAGTAACTGCCAAACATAATGATATGGATTTTCTGGAGGAAGCATGCAAAAATAATGACTGGGTAGCATATATAGCCGATGGGGCGTACAGCATGGGAGGTCATACACCTATGGAGAAATTAGTTGAACTTCAAAAAAAATACAACCTTTTCTTATATATAGATGATTCTCATTCTTTGACTGCTTATGGCGATAAAGGCTATGGTTATGTAAGAAGTTTTATGAAGGAAATAAACGAGAAAACAATTTTTACATATTCTCTTTATAAATCATTTGGAGCCGCAGGGGGAATGAGTCTTGTAAATAAATCAAACACGAGAAATATTAAACTAATTGAACGATATGCGGGCCCAATTGCATGGTCACAACCTCCCACCGTAAGTGCTTTAGGCAGGATAAAAGGATCTTTAAAAGTTCACAGGACGGAAGAAATCAATATAAGACAACAGAGACTTAATGAAAATTTAGAATTATTTGATTCGTTAGTAGAAACAGCTCAAAAAGGAAGTAAGCTGCCTATCAGGCTGGTATTGATTGGTAACGAAGAAAGCACTTTAAAAGTATCTAAAAATCTTTTTGATAATGGATTTTATGTGTCCGCAGTTTTTTTCCCTATTGTTCAAAAAGGTAAAGCCGGGTTACGTGTAATGATGAATTCTGAAATTGACAAAAAAGATTTAAAAAAATTGTGCAGTTTAATAAATGAGAACTTATTGAAATATAAATAATAACAAATTTGAGCTTAAACATAATAAAATACAGTATAAGATATGCCAGGACCGTAATGAAGACATGTGTACAAACGCGGTTTTCAAGCCCGTGATAATTGGGCCTGATACCGAGGTTAATTTGTTTATGAATATATTTTAGTGAGATCAGCGATCTCACCGGATATTTTTATTATGCCTGCTGCAAAATGTTGGTTTAACCCAAATTAAATATAATTTCTTTTCTGTTTACTTTTTGCAAGGACTCTTAAGCGAAGAGCATTCAACTTAATAAAACCTTCAGCATCGGACTGATTATAAACTTCATCTGCTTCAAAGGTAGCAATTTCAGCATCATAAAGGCTGTAGGGCGACCTTCTTCCGGCTACATGAGAGTTTCCTTTAAAAAGTTTAAGCCTAACATCGCCGGTGACATATTCCTGGCTTTTTTCAATTGCCGCCTGCAACATTTCTCTTTCAGGAGAATACCAGAAGCCATTATAAATAAGTTCGGAGTATTTAGGAATCCAGCTGTCTCTCAAATGCATTACTTCTCTGTCCATTGTAAGGCCTTCGAGTCCCCTATGTGCCATATTGAGTAAAGTGCCTCCCGGAGTTTCATAGATCCCGCGTGATTTCATTCCGGCGAATCTGTTTTCAACGATATCGATTTTTCCTATCCCATGTTTACCCCCAAGGTAATTCAACTTACTTAAAAGTTCTGCAGGACTTGCAGGTTTACCGTCAACTTTGACGGGCAGCCCCTTGTCATAGGAAATTTCAATATATTCAGGTTTATTAGGGGTATCTCCAAGCGGCGTAGTCAATCTTCCCAGAGTGTCGGGGGCTTCATGCCA
>JAIPJT010000026.1 GCA_021733985.1 Victivallales bacterium
AGCTTGTTCGTGCTTAATTGCAGACCTGCACGATAAATCGTGTACTCCAACAATTAATTAAACAATCTTCGTTAGATAAAATCCATATATCTCTTTGATATTACGAAATATAAGGAGTTTTCGTTCAGGCACTATATAGGAAGTTATTAAATACGAATAAAGTACATTATAATATGACCCCTTCAGGCTTATATAAAAAACTTATTAGTTTTTACGGTAATGTTAACTAATACCGGAACAGGGTATGTAAATTAATTAAATATGGAATTTTATGAACCAGGGAAAAACATTAAGAAGTATTGTTATTATAAATCCTTTTTCTTCAAGAAACTATTTAAGCAGGGAACTTAAGAAAAATAATTTTTATACAATAGCCGTTTTTACTCCAGGTGGAATAAAGAAGCTGAATTTATACAGACAGCCTGTATTAAAGTGTTTTGATGAAGAAATTGTTGCTGATAATAATATTGACAGAATTATAGCCGTTTTAAGGAAAAAAAATGTACTTTTAGTACTGTACGGCTTTGAAGTAGATATTGATATAGCAGATAAAATTGCTAATTGTCTGACCCCTGTTTCTGCAAATCCATGCGAAACTTCATTCTGTAGATTCCTCAAGCATGATATCAGCTTAAAGTTAAAAGAAAACTGTCTGACGGCACCGAATGATTTGAGGTTAGATATAGACAGTGCAGATGTATTCAAACAAAAAATTAATCATGTAAAATTTCCCGCAGTCTTAAAGCCGGAATTATTTACAGGAGGAAGTAGAAACTTTCATTTCATTTATAATTCAGGAGATTTGCTTGAAACCGTAGATAAATTAAAAGAAGATAAAAGATTATGTTCACCCAGGTTTATTCTGCAGGAAGTAATAACCCCTGATAATTATAAAAATAATATTGAGTATTACTATAGTGTAGACTCATTTAGTTATCGGGGTGAACATTACAATTTCAGTGTACAGCGCTGCTTTAAAGTCAGGGAGAAAAAGCAGGTTACAATTCATTCAATGGAACAGTTATGTCCCTCTGATTCTCTTTATAAAATGCTTTGTAATCATTCTACTAAAGTACTTAAGTCTCTGCAGCACTATAATGGTTTTGCCCATACTCAATATTATATAATAAATGATGAACCTGTATTACTTGATTTTAATCCACGAATAGCCGGAGGGCAAGGAGTAGTAAGTAATATGATCGAACTGTGTCTTGAAGTCAAACCCATTGATATATTGAAGAAATGTGTGCAGGGTGAAACCCCCAATCTTTGTAATGTAAGAAAAAAAATGGGCTATATGCTGTTTATAAGAAAAAATCCAGTTGAACACCTCAGGAATATTAAAGGTTTGGCTTCAGATTATAGTGTAAAATATCTGGGGCTTGATACTTTAAGGCTGTATTGCATAACATTAATAAATCCAGATTCGGAAAAATGTCGAAAAGACTGCATCAGAGTTTTAAAAAGCTTTCAGCTTCCAGTACCTGAACTTTATTTAGAAAACCGGGTTCATGAAGTTTTCTGAAAAAATGAAATAGTTGAAACAATGCTAAAATATGTTAATGTCTGATTTTATGAAGTTTTCATGTGTGAATAAAAAAAGGAAAATTACTATGAAGAAACCAGCTAAAACTGTACAGAATTATATGACCGAATTTGCTATGCTTAATTTCGTTGTGAAAAAAAAGTTTTATCATTATAAATAAAGATTCAGTTTATCATTTCATTAAATAGGAGGTGGCTCAAATGGCGCTGTATTCAGATAAACCGGTAACAAATGTAAATAATATTCTGCCTACATATATTTTATCGTGCTATAAAGATGATTTTATATATATTGATGGAAATTCCTTAAGCTACAATCCGGAAGTTCTCCAGCTTTCAGGAAAATTCGTTTATAAAAACCCTCATTATGCAAAAATGGAACAAAGTACGATATTTAATAATACTGAAGCAGTATTATTAAATAATCAGGCAATGTATATTTTAACAACATGTTATTGGCTGACAAAAGATGGTTTTGATTTGAATGACATTACCCGGGAACAATGTAAGAAATATTTCAGAAAACTTGGCAACATAGTTTTTAAAAAGCAAAATTTAATCTTTAACAAGTCAATTTATTCAACTGAAAGAAAGTTCTGCTTCAAAATTAATTTTACAAAAGTCTACAACAGATCAAAATGGAACATTTTTAAACTCAGATGTGTAATAGGCGAGAACAGTAATATGGTTATTGAATCAGACATGTTCATTCTTCCCTATGATACGCATGGAATACATCAATAACCTTTAACCTAATAACGGCATTTGATCTTGAAGCTGTTGCTACGAGACAACAGGTTACATTTATTACTGAAAATATTGATAAAATAGGTTATAATTTCAAAAAAAAGGGGCTTTATAAGTATGCACAGATTATCTAATTTTATAAAATTCAGCAAGCGCCATCTCTTATTGACCGGACTTGTGATTGTAATAACTGTTATCTGCTCAGGGAACAGGGATCTGTCGTTAAAAAACACAGCAAAATACAAAAATAACGGAGTTTCAGTTAGCTATAAAAACGCATCAGTACAATGTAAAAACATTGATATTACAATCGGTGAAATAGAACAAAAATGCAAAAAGTTTATACCTGACTTCGGGCCCGTAAAAAGTATTACTTTAAAACAGGCTCTATCCAGCAATTACCGGAATATACAGTCCAGAATAATGAGAATCACAGTTGTATTAGCTGATGGCAGAAAAGTAAGAATAGGTGCAGATACCCAGAAGTCAGACAGCGGCTTAAGAATTAATACTTTGTTCTCCGGACTTAATGAAAAATTAGGTAAAGTTCACTCTGTAACACTTTCCTTGAGAAACAAAAACATTTTATATCCGGAAACAACTCAGCTGTCACCTGAAAAAGAAGCAGAAAATTCCAAATATGTAAATATGTTATTGAATAATATTAAGCATAATATCATTGAAGGTATACCTGATAAATATTACAGTAACACCTTTTCAAAAACCGAAGCAAAAAATTTTAAAAGTCTTTGTACTACACTTGAAAGTAAAGACATTGAATACAGAAAAGTTCCGGTCAAAACCAGCAGCAAATTCAGAAAAGATGACGAAGTAAGCTTACCTGATAATTCGGCTGAACTTGTTGTTACTTTTCCAAAAAACACAAAAGATGTAGTACATATAATCAATATTGCAAAAAAATACAATATCCCCTGGGTAGCAAGAGGTAAAGGCACTTCTCTTACAGGAAGCCCTGTTCCTATGTATGACAGTATTATAGTTGATATGTCAAAATATATGAAAAATATTTATTCATTTAAGGAACAAGATTCTTACGCGACAATTATAGCTGAGCCGGGAGCAGTTAACGGCGATGTCGATAAATATATTAATAAAAAATGGAGATTTTCCCCAAAACCGGCAAGCTATTTAATAAGTTCAGTAGGAGGTAATCTAGCAAATAATGCTGTTGGAATGAATGGAGCCAAGGAAGGGGCAACAGCAGATTATATTAATGCTGTTGAACTGGTAACACCTTACGGTAATAGACTGATTCTCAGAAGAAACAACAGTCGAGAATGCACTCTGCTCAACCTCCTTGCCGGTTCAGAGGGAAGAATGGGAATAATCACAAAGATTGAACTCATTTTGTCAAAAACTATTCCTGAAGACAATACCTGTACAATTCTTTATAAATTTGACAATCCCGTAAAAGCTCTTGAAGCTGTTACAGATATTCATAAATCGGGTATTGTCCCTATGAAAATGGAGTTTATGGACACCATAGTACTAAAAGGGATCAACAACCGTCAAAATGTAAATTCATCAGAATTTTATCGAAATACTGATTCAGCTCTTCTCATACAGCTTGCAGATACAAATCAAAAACGTGTTTTACGAAGAAAAAATGAATTAAAAAAAATAATGGGTAAATACAAAAAGTATTTTACTAAATTAAGTGCAGCGAATAAAAAAATAACCGATGAACTGATCACTACCAGGATACATCTTTTCCCGATCATGGTAGAATATATGAATTATAAATATTCTTTTGATGAACATCTTGATATGGATCCCATTATACCCTTAAGCTGTGCTGTAGAGTTCTATAATGGAGTACAGAAAATTGCCTTAAAACATAAAATTAAAATCCCGTTTTTCTCTCATGCGGGAGACATGATTTGTCACCCTCTTATTTTTTACAGTTCTAAAAACAGAAAGAGCTGTGAAACAGCACTTAAAGTCATGAAAGAGATTGATGAATTAGCACTTGATTTAGGCGGAAGGGTAAGCGGAGAACATGGAATCGGATTTAAACTAAATTACTTTATGGATAAAAAAATCAAAATAGATGACCAACGAATAATGGAGGCAGTTTTGGCGGCCTTATCTCCCGGGAGACTTGCCAATCCGGGTAAAATTTTTCCGGATGAAAAAATTACAACCTGGCTGAAAACTGTCTTCTGCCAACGAAAATTAAGTAAATATACAAAAAATACTCAGTAGAGCGTCACTGCGTATTCCGGATTTCAGTTTACTCAGATAATAAAGCGTTGAATTAACTTGGCTACTGCCGCTTCATTGACATCTACCGCTTTGACGACTAAATTAAATTAACAAATATCAGGACTATCGGAATGCAGCATGAGAAAATTCACTTTACCGGCTACCTGTCAATATCAATGATGTCGTTCATATGTCTTGGCGCAGTTATTTGGATATCATTCTATGGATTTTTTGCTCATATCATGTATTTCATTGCCGCAGTTCTTTTCCTACTGCCTCTCGGAATTTCAACGGCCCAGCTTTCTTCGACGTGGAAAGACAATGCAGGAATCTTTACCTGGCCTACAAAAGCTTATAATGTTTATATTGGGAACTTTACTGTATTTGCGCATTGGCTGCAGAACACTTTTTTAATTAACGTACTGCTTATTGTATGTGCGGTTTTTTCAAGCTATTTAATTATGCCGGATACAAACTCAGCTTTAAGTATGGCAGGTAATAAATATTATATAGTCAGCTTCAACATCGTAACTTTCTGGCTCCTGTCATTAGTAAATATGAAAGGTGTGAAAGTAACTTCTAAAATTTGCATTGTCGGTGTAATTGGAGGTATCCTTATACCCTTTTTCATCCTTACAATTACCGCTTTTTACACAATTTACACAACGGGCTTTCCCTGGAACAATTTCTCCATTTATCAACCTTTTGAAAAAATTTTCTCATTCTCTGATATTAAACTTTTCATAATTATTATAGGTTCATTTTTCGGTATAGAAATAACTTCCGTATTTTCAAATAATTTCAATAATAATAAAAAAAAAGGTATAAGAAGAGCTATACTTATCCCTGTTGCAGCTACTCCATTTATTTTCTTATTGTGCGGTCTATTTATAACAATTATAATTCCGGACTTAAAACATATCTCAACGAAAGAGGATCTTCTTTTTATTATCAATTCTTTTTTTAATACCCTTCCCTATCCGTCAATTTATAAAATGTTATCCTTTTGCTTCATTTTAGGTGCAGTGGCTAACATATCAGTATGGATTTCAGGACCGAACAAAACACTTCATTACTCTTGTATAAGGGGAAAATTACCCAAATGGCTAATAAAAGTTAACGAAAAAGGCGTTCCCGAACGAATATATATAGTTCAGGGTTTACTAATTACAGTGTTAAGTTTATTTTTTGCGCTGCAGCAAACTGTAGGAAATGTCTTTTTGATGATGCAGGCTTTTTTTGTAATACTCAGTTTAATCGTATATATTATACTGTTTTCTTCCACGATAACTTTAAGTATAAGATATGAGTACATCAAAAATTTTTTTATAATACCTTTCGGTAAAAACTGCATATATATCCTCTACTTCATCGGTATAATTACTTCTCTGTTTACGATATTAATATGCGTCTATTTCCCTCTATCTCAATCTATAAAAACTCATTACGATGTTTATTTGAATTTTATAACAGTGGGTGTTTTATCCACTGTAATAGCATCTTTATTGATTTACAGTGAAACGCTCAAAAATCTTGTTTTTAAAAGCACAGACATATCTGTAGAAAAAAATATCAAATTGTTATTAATACTCTGTGCTGCTACGTTCTTAACATCACTTGTCCGCTTTCTATGCAATTTAATATTAGCTAGAAACATGCTCATTTCAGCATATGGAGATCTGTCACTTACAATCAGAATAATTGCTATAGTATCCCTGGTGTTACTGCTGGGAACAAATCTTTCAGCAGTAAAATACCTCTCTTATTATTTTGAAACAGGGAATATTTTCTCAATAAACAGATTTGTAAGGTGGAATTACAGGCTTGTTTTTAAAAATATCTCCTTATATATATTTCTTCTGTGTATAGTCTACCTTATCATAATGACAGTTGACTTAGGAAAAATTGTACTTGAAGTCAATAGCTATAAATATACATTATTTTTCCTTACACTTGTCCCGCTTGTGGTAATATCAAATCTTCTCTCAAGCTATTTTTTAAGCTATAAGTGGCCTGTATTATATTACTTTTTCAATTCTATGGCGAAACAGTTTATTTTTCTTATGCTACTGGGAATTTCTGTATTATATTTCAATACAGAGTTAGGGTTAATAAACATTCTGGTACTTTTTATATTTACATATTTAATAATGATCTTTTTTGAATTTTTTTTCATTACCAGAATATTCCAGGAATATAATATTAGGCTGCCTAAAATCTTTTTTCTCTGGAAGGAAAAAAGCAATATTTCAGATAGTGAAAGCAGAATCTGGAAAAAAGAATCCCTGAAGCTGATCATCAACAGACTGATATATTACCTGAATCTTTCAACAGGTTTTTTTGTTTTAGAAATATTCCATCCGGATGAAAAATCTTTAGGTTTTTTTGCTGTAATTATAGCAATAACAAATGTCATTATCCTGATACCAACTTCAATTAAAAGTATAATTTTACCGAAAATAAAATATTTGACAACTAAAAAAAAACATACAGAACTTCAGCAGAATATCGACCAGCTGAATATCATAAACTTTCTGATACTTACAGTTTTACTAATAATTATATTATTTTTCGGCAATGAAATCCTTGCTACGTTCGGTGTTGGTTATAAAGAATCTTATCTGCCGTTGATAATAATTGGTACAGCTTATTATATATCAGGGTTGCTCATTCCTATTGTTAATGTGTTAATCTTTACCGATACAAGGAAAATAATCACTATTAATGTAATCCAGATTTTTATACTTATTACCATAGGAATATTCGGCACTTACTATTTTTATCTCAGCGGTATGGCATTTGCCATTCTAATATCATCAATCATTAAATCGCTTTTAATTTACCTATCAATAAAAAAGAGTTTGCCTATAAGACCCTTATCCATAATATAACCTCTGAAAAGGAGCTCTTATCTTAATAAGCAAGACGTTATTCATTGCCGGTCGGCAATATTTGCCGCATCATGAAATTTTAAAATTGACTATTATCTACGCATGAACCATAGCATATAGTAAAGTTCGAACAGCAATATTGCTGCACAGCTGTTATATCAGAACCTGAAAGGATATTGGCACACAAAATGCTATACTTACGTATAACCATTTAAAAGTTACACGAAAAATTTAAGAGCGAAAGGATAAAAGGATGTATTCAGGTATTAAAACATTTTCAACAGCCGCGATAATATTGTGCTTTGCGATAACAGGACTTGCGGGCACTCATGTTTATTATCATAACAGAGCATTATCGTTAAACAGCAACAATAACTATTTAGCTACAGAGACTATAAAGCATGTAAAAACTTTTGACAACATTACTATACCAGATGAAGTCAGCTATAAAGTTGCTTTAGCTTTAGGTGAAGTAACCAAAGTTTCTGACAATAAATTTTATATAGGACTAAGAGGAGGGCATTCTTATAAAGAACTGCCTGATACCAGAGGTGCATCTATAGCTTTAAATGATAAAAAACAATTCGTTATAGTAAATTTAGGAAATGACGGTCAAACGATTTATTATAATTCGGGTAAAATATGGTATTATAAAGGTAATTCTGATATCAAATTCAGAACTAAAGGAAAAACTTTTGATGGAAACGAATGTTCAGGTTTACCTAAAATTGCTTTAAATAATAACGGCTATTTTATAGAAGTCCATCAGGGTGTAGGGAAAAAACATTTCTGGCAAAAAAATACTCACAATCTTTATTATGTCATTGGCCATATTAATACAAATAATTTTACTCCAAATATTAAAATAATTGGTTCAGGCAAATTCCCGTTCCAGGGAATCAAACCGAATATCACTTTGAACGGAAACGAGTTTATGGAAGTTCATCTAAGTCAGAACACAGATAAACCTTATACAGTATACGGAACAGTAAATTTCCATGACGGGACATTAAATATTTCAAAATTCTGTGGGCATGGACAAAAACTGTCAGATAAAAGTTTTAAAGATATCGAGAATATCCATATAGTAAAAAAAACAACCAGAGGAATGCTGAAAACAAAATACTGGGATGCTACAATACTAACTCTTGATAATAACAACGTATTAAATAAATTTACAGGAACAATTTCACCCGAAAATCCTCCAAATATTCCTCAAACTTTTTCTTTGCATGATTCTGTAAGTACCCTCCCCTTCATAGATAATAAAGGTGTAAAGCATTATGGAGAGTTTTCCACAGACAATGCAATGAATGGGAAGTATATAATCTCGGTAATAAATAGAACCGGTCAAGGAACAATAAATGATAAAGAATTTTATTCCGTACAAAAAAGTAATAACAACAATAATGATAAAATAGAAACTCTATAAAGTAAAACAGGAAAGATAAGGAAAATTTCATTTTCTATAAAATGAATAAAAGTACTGACAATAACATTAAAACATATTTGAGATGGATATAGTGTCTAATAATAGTAAATTATAAAATAGAAAGGAATAATATACCCGGTTTTGATGAAAGCTAAGTTAGGCTAGGTTCTATTAATCAAAATGGGTATCAGCCACATATGAAAAAATTACAGAAATTTAAATTATTTACTCTGGCAATTTTGTTTTTTGGAACAATTTCGTCTGCCAGTGCGTTCACTGCAACAGTCGTAGTACACAACGAAACCGGCCATGATATGAAGATTTACGAACACACATGGGGTAAGAATAAAGCAGATAAGACAAAAATTTCTATACACAACGGAAAAAGCCATACTTTTAAAAATCATTATAGTTCGAAGTTCTTCCGTCAAATTGCCTTTAGTCTAAAATGTACATTCCCAGACTCCACCTGGGAGGAGAAAGCAAAGATAAAGGTAGTAGGTAATTATAACTACTCACATTGTCGATTATCTTATTATCATGGCTGGGAAATTAATTACGGGAATGGCTGGAAACTCATATTAACACCGCATCCACTTGACTATACGGTATCTAACGGAAGTAAGATAAGCCTATACTGCAGATCGTGTCCTGTTATCATCAATAAAGGCAATTTATAATAAAAAATATCTATAATCGGTTATTATGTTAGGATTCATTAAAACAAAAATCGGTATATTTCTTCTTAGTTTTTTTTCTGTTATTCTAATAACTTCAATTGCTCTGATATCTTACTTTTCAATTAACTCTATTGAACAATTCGGTAGTTATTTTTTAGAAAAAGAAGGAAAAGCCCTTGAACAGCAGTCTCTTAACAGCTTGTTCCTTAATACAACAAGGATAGCCAATGAATGCTCTCTGATTCTTAACGAGGATATCAATACTATATCCGATTTAAGATATAAAATTATTGATGTATATGAAAATTTAGACTGGTATTCAGAAAAAAACAGAAGTTTTTCAGAAAAGCTGAATTATATACCTGCTAACGGCTTACTCACCTCCCCTTCAAAGTTTCCTGTAGAAACAATATATAATCCCGGGGAAAATAAGAGCATCGGGAAAAAAATCCAAACAGAATTGAACGCTCTGCATTCCCTTGATGGTTTAATTAAAAAATTTAAAGATAATATGTTAAATATCAAGTATATATGGCTTTCAACCGCTTCGGGAATCGCTAAATTTTATCCGGCAAAAGGTGTAACGAAAGCAAAATACTATAAATCTGATGTGAATTTCACCTTTAACCCCGGTAACCTGAAAAAGAATTTTTTTAAACAGGAAAAAAACATCTGGACTCAAGTATTCTTATCGCCGGAAGGAGCTCTTTCATTATCAATAGTATCCCCAGTTTATATTAACAAAATATATAGATGCGTAATTGCTCTGGAAATAAACCTCGAAAATATTAGGAACATCATTGTCCCTCCCCTCGAAAAAGAACCTTATACAAGAAGAATTATGTCCCAGCTCGGGCTGAGCGAACAGAACTTCCTCGCAGTAGACAAACAGGGTAATCTTACGGTTTTTACACTTGATCAGTTAAAAAAGTTCAATATTAAGGATAATAAAAAAAATACCTCAAAAGAATACTATAAAACTTTACTTATCAATTTAAATTCTTCAGAAAATCCGCAAATACGATTTCTCACTAAAAAAATTACCGGTTCAACTTCCGGGACTACAGTTATTTCAATCAATAATAAGAAGTATTTCTTTGCCTATTGCAGGATCGCTTTCACAGATCTGACTCTGATATCCTATGTTCCGGCTGAAAGACTATTAGCACTTTCAAAAAAAATTAAAAGCAGCATAGAAGCAAATAAACAAAATATGCTTAAACATTTTATCATTATTACAATCATTCTTCTAATCACTTTTATCATAACAACCGGCTTTGTTTTGAACTATTACTTCATTAAACCCTTACAGATACTTGTTGACGGTATGAGGTCTATTGCTAAAGGCCGACTGGATAAAAGAATAAAACTGCATAGAGGAAAGGAGATAGAAGAAGCTGCATTAACTTTTAACAATATGGCGGGAAAACTAAACACTTCTAAGATTAAACTTGATAACCATAGAAAGAATCTGCAGAAAACTGTCAGGAAAAAGACCAAAGAACTTGCTGAAACAAACCAACAGCTTGCCAGAGAAAAAAATAAAGCGCTGGAAGCTACAGAAGCTAAAACAAAATTCCTTGCAAATATGAGTCATGAAATCAGGAGCCCGATGAATGCAATTCTCGGTTACTCTGAATTATTAGTCAAAAGAGTCAGGGACAAAAATTTACTCAATAAAATCGAAGTCATATACAGCAACTCAAAAAATCTTCTTGATATAATTAATGAAATCCTTGATCTGTCTAAAATAGAAGCAGGTAAAATCACCTTGAAATACTCGTTTTTCGATTTACGCAAACTTGTAGAGAATATAATTCAACTCTATTCAAAAATGGCCCAGTCCCGAAATTTGGAACTGCAATATTTTTTTACAACTAAACTTCCGGCAGGTATAAAACTTGATCCAACAAAAGTTAGACAGATTATATCAAACATTGTCAGCAACGCTATCAAATTTACTGAATCCGGTCATGTGCATGTTCAAATATCTCATGAGAAAAAAAGTGATAAAAATGCGGATATATTTATAAATATCAAAGATACCGGGCAAGGTATTCCGGACAATAAGAAAAAAACTATATTTGAAGCCTTTCAGCAGCTGGACAATCAGTCCCGGGTGTACAAAGGAACAGGTTTGGGTTTAAATATTTCAATGAAACTTATTTCAATGATGAAAGGGAACATTGAAGTCTGTGACAATGCCGGCGGCGGAACTGTTTTCAAATTGTCCTTCTATAATGTAGAAATATCAGATGAAGAAAATGATATCAGTAAAATCAGTACCGGAGAATATGAAAATACAGATGAAATTGCTTTCAGTCCTGCCACTGTGCTTGTGGCGGATGACAGAAAAGTCAATAGAGAAATTATTAAAGAATTTTTAAATGGTCAGGAAATAAAAGTAATCGAAGCTTTTGACGGAATCGATGCAGTTAATAAAATAAAAAATTTTAGACCGGATCTGATTATTATGGATTACAGGATGCCCGGACAGAACGGTTATGATGCTGTTGTTAAACTGAAAGAGTCGGACAATCTGAAAAATATTCCAGTAATCTTTATAACAGCTTCTGTTATAGAGCTTAAAGAGAAAATAAAAATAGAAGGTACTGAAATTCTTGATAAACCCTTTACTCAAGGAAGATTATTCTCAATATTGAAAAAGCATTTAAATTATAAGATAACCGCTCAACAGCCGCTAAAAAATGTTAAAGAAAGCAGTCCTCAAAAAGCTCTTAACAGTATCGCCGAAAAAGAAAAAATATCACTTCCAAAAGAGTATATTGACGAATGGAAAATACTAAAAAAACAGTTCATAATTAACAAGATGAACAATTTCGCCGAAAAGATGAAAGCTGTAGCTGTAGAAACTGACGCTGAATACCTCTTACTGTGGAGTGAAACAGTTATAAGCTCTATAATAGACAATAACCTTAGAAAGTTAACTGTAACTTTTAATCTTTTCGATAAAATAGTTAGGTCAGACAAAACAGATAAAAATAGGCAGCAATATTAGAAGCTTTAAAAAGTATAAATACATCTTTTAATATTCAGTTTTTCATGTGAGGGACTTTTTTTCTTCGATAATCCCGAAAATTAATCTCAATGTCTGTTAACCCTTTTATACTGTATTCGCGGCACTTTAAATAAGATAGGGATCATCTCCTGACTTTGATTTCAGAAAGGATTAGACTACTTTTATGAAGTTCAGCTCTAAGAATGAGTTCGCTAAAAAAATAAGTAACTATAGACTTTAAGGCCGAATCCCTTATAATGTGATATGTATGAAGTTTAAAAATACTGTTAGGCCTGATAAAGTAAGTGGAAATGAACAGAATTGACAACAAACCTGAAACGCTGATTTTAATTGTAGAAGACAATATTGACAATGCTCAGGTAATAATTGATATACTGAAGAACAAAACTTACCAGTTTTCATTATCTACTTCAGCAGAAGACGCACTTGATAAACTTCAATCCCCGGACTTCAAGCCTAATATCATTATGCTGGATTTAGGGTTACCTGGTATGTCCGGCGAAAAAATGCTGGAAATACTGACGAAAAAATACAGTGAAATTCCAGTAATTATTACAACGGGATCAGATGATCCTGACACTATCGTACGATGTATAAAAAACGGAGCTTTCGACTACCTGGTTAAACCTCTGAATAATGTCAGAACTGTTACTTCCGTAAAAAATGCCATTAACCTGCAGGAAATAGAAAAAGAAACCCGTGCTTTAAAAAGTGAATTGTTACAGGATAAACTTAAAACCCCTGAAGCATTCAGTAAAATAATAACTAACAATCAAAAAATGCTATCAATGTTTAAGTATATTGAAGCGTTGGCACAAACCCGGCAGCCTGTATTAATTATTGGAGAAACAGGCACCGGAAAAGAACTGTTTGCAAAAGCAGTACATATTGCCAGTAAACGTAAAGGAAAATTTGTACCTGTTAATATAGCCGGAATTGACGATCAGCTTATTAATGATACTTTGTTCGGCCATGTTAAAGGTGCTTTCACCGGTGCAAGTGTTGTAAGAAAAGGGTTAATCGAAGCAGCATCCGACGGCACAATTTTTCTTGATGAAATAGGCGATCTTTCACTGGCTTCTCAAATAAAACTTTTACGACTTCTTCAGGAAAACGAATATCTTCCCGGTGGTGCTGACGAATATAAAACTTCAAAAGCAAGAACCGTCATGGCAACTAATCAGAATCTGGAAAGCTTAATTCAGAATAATAATTTCAGAACAGACCTGTATTATAGACTAAAGGCTCATTGTATTTACATCCCGCCATTAAGAGAAAGAAAAGATGACCTGCCGCTGCTTCTGGACTTTTTTCTAAAAGAGGTTTCACAGGAAATTGGAACTGAAGTTCCTTCTTATACAGATGAACTTCTGGAACTATTAAGATCCTACAGTTTTCCAGGAAATGTAAGAGAAATGAGAGGTATGGTCTACGAAGCTGTCGTTAAGTGCTCAAATGGAAAGCTTAACACCAAATACTTTTCAGACAACATAAAAAGCAACATCCATAATGCTATTTTATCAAAGAATAATATGGACACTCTTTCAGCTTTCTTCGGCTCGTGTTCAACTCTGCCTACTATAGATCAGGTTACTTTTGCCCTTATTGATGAAGCTTTACTTCGCTCTGACAATAATAAAACTTCAGCTGCAAAGCTGATTAACATGAATAGAGGCACACTCAGAAACAGGCTTGATGATTATAAAAAATAATCTTACTACCCAATAGGAGAACTACTCTACTTTGTCTGCACTGGAAGTACATTCTATTCAGACTGTTTCCTCAATCTTAAACCCGGATTAATTTGGGTTAAAACTGGAATTTTTTGAGGGGTGAGAATTCTTCATTGGAAATTTGTTAATAATTAGAAGCTGAATGAAAATCCTTTTTGTTCAGCTTCTAATAAAATTTACATATTAAAATACAATATAATCGCCCCTGTAATATAAAGTACAATATTGAGTGCGCTTTCCCAGCCTATTTTTCCTATTCCGTAACGTTCCCGATACAATAAACCAAGGATTAATACACTGAGCATTGTCATAGTTATACCTATAATAAATATCTGCCCGCCAGATACAGCACTTAATATATTTCCCTTAGTGTATACTATATCCGAAAAACATATGAAAAGTACATCAAAACTGTTACCGCCAATAATATTGCCTACAGCTAAAGTCAGGGCTTTTTGTCTTACAGCGGCCACAGAAACAATAAGCTCAGGCATTGAGGTGACAACTGCAGTAAATAAAGTCCCCACAAAGCTTTCTGTCAGCCCGGTCTTTTTTACAATCGCTATACCTGAAATTGCCACAGTATAACCTGCGCCAGCCACAATAATCGCCAAAACAGCAAACTTAATGATAATACTTTGCAGATCGGGATCTTTTATATTTTTTTCCTTTGGTATATCTCTGACTGTATATTTTGTCAACCGAGGCGTCCACATAGGCTTTTTCCTGGCATGCGCTATTAATTTTGTGCCTGCCAAATATCCCACTAATAACAATATAGATACCGGATGTATATTAAATATTGTTATATCAGGAACTGATATACCTATAATTACCAGTGACAGTAAACCTATAAGCAATATTCCCTGCATAAGATTAGAAAGAGAAACAGCAGCATGTTCAAGATTTATATCGCGATAAAATATATCTGCAATAGACAGGAACACTGTCTGCACTGCTATACCGCCAATAGCATTGCTTACAGATAACTGAGGATAGTTATTAAAAGCGGCGACAACAGAAGTTATTATTCCGGGAAGAGAAGTAACCGTACCAAGAAAAACTGCACCGATAACTGCCTCGCCAAAACCTGTGACATCAGCTAAGATATCTGCCATTTTAGTAAGTTTTGTACCTGCTACTATGATAACTGCAGCTGCTGTTATAAAAAGAATAAACGCCGAAAATAAACACATTTTTACCTTAATAAATACTTTATTTACCTGTTTATCAATACCGTTAAATAAAGGTATCGGAGCTTAGCCGTTACTAAATATTGCTTATTACAGGTTCAACAACTCTGTTTACTAAATTACAACAGAATCAATTGAACGGTTATTTTGAAGCTATATCACTGGAGCCAACGAGGGGATTCGAACCCCTGACCTGATCATTACGAATGACCTGCTCTACCTACTGAGCTACATTGGCTGAAATTAAAAAGAAAGCTTAAGTTACTTGTTGGAAAAGTATGTTATGGATGGTAATTATTATTTCCAGTTTTTCCAGACATTATTTTTTGAAATTTTCATAGTTGCAGTTAAATCATGTTTTTTTTCATTTTCTTCATCATCTCCCTTTACTTCCACTTCAACTTTAAATACTTTTTTACATATTTTGCACTCAAGCTCCTGACCAAAGAATTCTTCGGAAATGTCATAGTGCTGAGAACAGTTTGGACATTCTATCTTCATTTTTCGCCTCCTTTACACACATAAATTGTAAAGGATTATATCATAAATATATAATATTATCAAACTATTTTGCTTCCCTATATTGATTTTTTCTAAGCAATATCCTTAAAATATAAGTATAATATTTGTTATTAATAATTTATATATTAAACTGTGAAATTATCTCTAAATTAAACGTAAAATTATTTATTAATTTTAAATTTTTTGTGTTATAATCGTTATGGGAGAATTCAGTTATCAGTAAACACCGGAATAAAACTCAAAGCCGACACTGTAGAATCGGTTATATACATATTGACCCATATGCAATTTCACTTGATCTTCAGCGAAAAGCACTTGATACAGAGGGTTGTGAAACAATTTATATTGGGCGGTCGGAAAACATTGATTTTGAACGCCCTGAACTTGTAAAGGCAGTAAAGCATGCTGAAAAGTTTGATGAGCCATATATCATTGTTTACAGCCTTCAACAGCTTGCAGGTTCACTCGAAAATTTGAGTGATATTTGCAAAGTCTTAAAAAGGCTGGGGATATCTCTTGTAAGTGTTCAGGAAGGAGTAACAATACTCCCCTTCTCAAGTGTGGAAGAAACTCTTTCTGAAGACATCCTGCGGATCGGCTATGTACATATTGACAAAGGCGATACGAATCAGGGCTTGCAAAAAGAAATACTTCAGAAAGAAGGATGTATAAAAATTTATTATGGACGGTCTGATGATATTGATTTCGAAAGGCCTGAACTGGTTAAAGCAGTAAGGCATGCGGGAAAAAGCGATACAAACTGCCTGATAGTTTTTAATTTAATGAAACTTGCCGCCTCTCTTGAAAACTTAAGCGATATTTGCAAAGTCATGAAAATGCTTGGAATTTCCCTAAAAAGCATTGATGAAAATATTTTTATTAAGAAATTCTCAGGCTTTGAAAAAGTCCTGTCTCCAACTGGCAGCTTAAGGCTTTCAGAAGATTCCGTTGAAAAAAAGACCAAAGACACAAAAGGCTTTTTTCCTAAACTGAATAGAAAAAAAATGATAAAATTACTTATCTGTATAATTATAATTCTTTGTATTCTGAGCGGAATATACTATTGGCTCTTAACCAAATACGATGATGAAGAGATGGATGACACAGAATTCAATTCTTCATATAAAATCCCTAACGACTTAGATAAAATACCGGGTATAAATAATGGTTAAAAAACAAAAAAATATTTTAATGCTTATTTCCATCTGTTTGATACCGATACTCCTGTATTATGGAATTAACACTGTAACTTCTCTCAAGATTTTTCCTAAAAAGATAGAATGCGGGAAAAATTATATTAATTTTGTGGAGAAATATGGAGTTCCTAAAGTATTAGTTTCATCAAGTATGGAGCTTACTGATGAAAATCTCAGCATAATACCCGGTAACCATTCCTATGAAAATATCAATACTATACTTGGAGATAAAAGAAGTGTTGAACAGAAAAAATCTATTATTAACAACAGTGAAAACTTAAATAATAATCCCGGCCCCTTAGATAAAATATTCTCAGGTTATATGGATCATATATCTAAAATCAAAAAGAATATAGGGAATATAAACCCCGGGAATAATGATATAAACAACCAACTGAGCAACGGAAATAACCAGACAGATACGAGTAAATATTATCGGGGAAATGTATATGAAGCTGTACTGCTGGCTTCTTTCAAACAAAAACTTTCCTACAGTATTGTAGTCTTGAAGGAAAAATATTATGAATGCAGCTTTCCTGACAAAAAGCAGTTCTACACGTATACTATAATAAATAACTCTTCAATTATTTATTTCCCTGACGGAATCAGTAAAGAAGATTTCAAAAAAATACTTAATTTCAAAAAAGGGAAAGATCTCTGGTGCAGCTTCTCAGACTGGCGGGCAAAAAGAAGCAAAACAACATATGAAAAATTTTACAGGCTTTACAGGTTCACTGTTCCCACATCAACTACCTGCATGCTAAAAGGCGGTAAATTTGTTCTGTACGGAAAAAATTTACATAGAGAAAATGAGCTCCTTGAGATAGTCCGGAAATTAATCAACAAAAAAATGCTTTAATGAGATTCTACACGAAACTTCTACTCTTTCTTAGGCTTATATAGTCTTCCCGGTTGCCTCTGGTTCTATATATTATATATTTGAAATTCCTTCAGTCAGTTTGTATAATAACAATCTCGATTTCAAAATCAGATAATTTATTAAAAAGGGGCTATATTTTGATTGTAAAGGCTGGTAACAATATTATATTACGAAGTTATAGCTTGATACTTTAAAACGGCAGTACTCTTGTAGGTGGGCTTTTGTCCACTTATTTTTTTATAAATTAATATTACTGTCTCATTTAACATAAAATAAATAACTGAACAGATTAAATATAGGAGCAGAAGTTTGATATATGGCTGGTAACGAAATTTTAAGCCTGCTTGAATACCTTGAGCAGGAGCGCGGTATAGAACGCGATAAACTTGTCGAAGCTTTGGAAAAAGCTTTAATTTCTGCCGGAAGAAAAAGTTTAAATTACGGAATAGATATTGAAGTAAAGGTTAGTAAAAATACCGGTGAAATCAGGGCCTGGGTAGAACTTGAAGTAGTGAAAGAGAAACCCGACAATAAGCAGATAATTATTGAAGATGCAAAATTGATTAAACCGGATGTAAAACTCGGTGAAATAATAATTAAAAAAATTCCGCAGAAAGAGTTCGGAAGAATTGCCGCCCAAACTGCAAAACAAACAATGCTTCAGCAGCTGAAGAAGGCGGAAAAATCAAAAATATACGATGATTATAAAGATAGTATAGGACAAATTATAAGCGGTAAAGTAAGGGGATTTGAAGACGGCAATATAATAGTTGACTTTCAAAGAGTTGAAGGCTTTCTTTCAGTGCGGGAAAAGATTCCCGGCGATAAATTTATGATCGGCGATAGAATCAATGCACTTCTTAAAGAAATTAATACTGCAGGTACAGGTGCTAATCTGATTTTATCGAGAACAAGTAAAAAATTTATACGAAGGCTTTTCGAGAGGGAAATAGCTGAAATCTCAGATGGAATAGTAGAGATTAAAGGTGTTGCAAGGATTCCCGGTGCAAGAACTAAAATAGCCGTTTTGAGCCATGATCCCAAAGTAGATTCTATAGGAGCATGTATAGGTATCAGAGGAAGCAGAATCAGGAATATTACCTCAGAATTAAGCGGTGAAAGAATAGATATAGTTGAATATGACAACGATATATATAAATTTGTAAAAAATGCAATGCAGCCCGCTGTGCCGAAAGATATCGAGATAGATGAGGAGGAAAGTCTGGCTAAAGTTATTGTCGATAAAGATCAGATAAGGCTTGCAATAGGAAAAAACTGGCAGAATACAAAGCTCTGCAGTCAGCTCATAGGGATGAAAGTAAAAATTCTTACAGCTGAAGAAGACATGTCTTTTGCTGAAAAAATCAAAGAAACAATCAGCGGCCTGGCTGAAAAACTCGAAATAGAAGAGGTTACAGCAGAAGAACTTGTTAATAATGGCATTCTGACTGTAGACGGTCTCACAGCAATGGGAAAAGATGACCTTGAAGCACTGAAAATCCCGGAGGAAGACAAAAAGAAACTTCTTAATAAAGTTTAAAAGAAATTAGCGTAAGGAAGAAACAGGAAGTAGAAATGGCATCACACAAAAATAACGGAACAGGTAATAAAAAGAATAAAAAAGATACTGAAAGAGTTCTGACTGTATCTGAAATTGCTCATAATTATGATTTAAAAGTCAGTGAAGTTCTGAACGAGCTGAAAGAACTTAAATTAAAAAAGAGGTCCGGGAGTGACATCATTGAAGATGAACATCTTGAAAAAGTGATCGAGCATTTCGAAAATATTTCACAGAAAGAAAGTCAGGACAATCAGAGTGCAGTAAAAAATGATACAGCGGAAATACACCTTAAATCTCCGATAATAGTCAAGCAGCTTGCTGAAGCCATAGGAAAAAAGCCGCCGGAAATTGTTAAAAAGCTTATGCAGAAAAACATATTGGCATCAATAAATCAGGCTATTGACCCAAAAACTGCTGACGAAATATGTAAAGATTTTGGACTTACACTGATTTTAGATAGAAGAGAAAAAAAACAGGTAAGAACAGAAGCTAAAGAAGAACAGGAAGAATTCCGTGAAAACCCTGAAGACTTACAGGATAGACCTCCCGTAGTAGCCTTTTTAGGGCATGTCGACCACGGTAAAACTTCAATACAGGATGCTATAAGGAAGACCAACGTAGTTAAAGGTGAATCCGGAGGTATCACACAGCATACGGGAGCTTCCGTAATTAAACACGACGGCAAAGATATTGTTTTTATAGACACACCCGGGCATGAAGCTTTTACTCAAATGAGAGCAAGAGGGGCAAACGTTACAGATATAGTAGTACTTGTAGTTGCAGCTGATGATGGATTTATGCCCCAGACAGTCGAGGCTATGAACCATGCAAAGGCTGCAGGTGTACCAATTATAGTAGCTATAAATAAGGTGGACCTGCATTCCGCTGATCCAGAAAAGGTACTCCTTCACATGCAGCAGAATAATCTTATGAGTGAAGACTGGGGTGGAGAAATAGGAACTGTAAGAGTCTCCGCAACAACTGGACAGGGGCTGGATGATTTGTTAGAACGTATCCTTCTCGAAGCTGAAATGCTTGAACTTAAAGCAAATCCTAAAAGAATGGCAGAATGTTTTGTTCTGGAAGCTGAAGTTAAATCCGGAATGGGCTCCACTGTTAATGCCATTGTAAAAAACGGAAGCATAAAATTGGGAGACCCTATTTTATGCGGGCAATACAGCGGTAAGGTTAAAGCACTGTTAGACCACCATGGAAAAAGAGTAAAAAAGATTGGTCCGAGTTATCCTGTAAAAGTTCTCGGTCTTTCCGGTGTTCCTGAAGCCGGAGCTAAATTTGTAGCGTGCAACAGCGAAAAAAAAGCTTCAGAAACAGCTCTGAAAAGAAAGGAAGAAAAACGAACTGAAACATTATCCAGCAATCAGGCAACTTCTCTTGAAGATCTTTTTTCCACAATAGAGGCAAATAAAAAAGAAGAATTGAAACTTATCATTAAGACTGATGTTCAGGGCACTGTTGAAGCAATAAAAGATTCATTGTCAAAACTGCCTTCTGAAAAAATAGAAGTTAATGTTATTCTCTCCGGTGTGGGTGCCATTTCTGAAAGTGATGTCCTCCTTGCATCTGCCTCAAATGCAATAGTTGTCGGATTTCACGTAAAAATAAATTCAGGAGTAAATGCTGTAGCAAAGCGTGAAGGTGTTGAAATCAGGCTATACAGTATAATTTATGAACTGCTTGAGGATATTGAAGATGCATTAGTAGGAAGACTTGCTCCTGAAGAAAGAGAAAGAGAAGTCGGCAAAGCAGTTATACAAAAAATATTTCAAATGACAAAAGGTCCCAAAGTCTGTGGCTGCCGCGTTGAAAAGGGTGTTATAAAAGTTGGTTCAAAGGCCAGAGTTTATAGAGGAAATGAATTGATTTTTACCGGAACCCTGGAATCTCTTAAGCACTATCAGGATAACGTGAAACAGATTAAGGCCGGTCAGGAATGCGGTATAAAACTTAATAATTTCATGGATTTCAAGGAAGACGATGTTATTCAGGTTTATGACGTAGAGTTGAGAAAAGCTTCTCTCTAATAGAGTTGATCTTCATTCAATGAAGGTTAATTTTATTTGAAACAAATTGGCGGGGCGCGATCTTACACCGTAATACTCGATAATAGTTAAGACTAAATATCTGCCTGCCCTGCGTAGTGCCTAAACGGTACGAAACAGGGTGAGCCATAGCTCCGGGGCAACGGCTTAGCACCCGTAAATACAGCGCGATTTATAAACGTGTTATATTTTTATAATTAAATAATAAATTTACCCTGACATAATAATTGTTGTTTCAGGGGAGAGAATACAATAAATAAAAAAAAGGAGTCTGTTATGAGAGGAAACTCAAGAATGCCGCGCGTTAATGAACTCCTGAAAAGAGAAATTGCAGAGCAAATTGAAAAAAATATTGAGCTTGGCAACTGCCTTGTTTCAGTGACAGAAGTAGATGTAGCTCCGGGTTTGAGAAATGCAAAAGTCTTCATCAGCATTTTAGGACCAAAGGATTCATCTGAAAAACAAAAGATACTGAATAAAATAGAAAACCTTAGAGGACTTATTCAGGAGCAAATGTCAAAAAAAGTAATCTTAAAATACACTCCCGTACTGCATTTTAAACTGGACAATAGAGTTGAGACAGGAGATAGAGTTCTTTCAATTCTTCAGGAACTGGAAGAAGAGGAAAAATAGACCGGTATATATGAATAATTCAGAAGTAGCTGTCGACAAGCTTTCAGAAATTTTGAATTCATCCTATAATTCTTTAATCCTTACACATGAGAAGCCGGATGGAGATGCCTATGGTTCAGTCTTTGCACTACTGAGTTTTTTAAATGATATAGACAGAGAGGCAACTGTTTTTCTCCCTGACGAGATACCTGAAAAGTACATAACTTTTATCCCTTCAAATGGTACTTTAATAAAACAGTTAAAAGAATTACAGCTAAACAGTTATGACAGAATTTACTGTTTAGACTCCAGTACAAAGGACAGGATTGGGATTCCTGACGAAATCAGAAAAATACTTCCTGAAGATAAGATAGTAAACATTGATCACCATTCAGACAACGACTTTTTCGGCAAAATAAACTATGTTGATTCTCAGGCCTGTGCAGTGGGTGAAATTCTTTATGATGTATTAAGCAAAATTGATGATTATCAAATTACAACACGCACAGCAGAGTATATGCTTATGGCAATGTTAACCGATACAGGCGGGCTGAGATTCGATAATACAACTTCAAAAGTACTATACAAAACTTCCCTGCTGATAAATATAGGAGCGGATTATCAGAAAATTATAAAAAGAGTTTTCTTTCAAAAAGCCTATGCCCTTCATATGCTTGAGTCAGACTTAGCACTGAATCATCTTAATTGGGAGTACAGAAACAAATTTGTTTATACCTATGTTTCAGATTCACTACTGAAAAAATATGATCTGACTATTAAGGATATTGAAAATGTGATTGATTCGTACAGGGTAATCAAAGGCGTTCTGATTGCTGCCTTGATCACCAGAAGAGAAAATAAATTCAAAATATCATTAAGGTCAAATGACAGCAGGTTTCCTGTTGACGAAATAGCACATAGACTTGATGGAGGTGGTCATAAGCTTGCTGCAGGTTGCTCATTAAAAACAGATAAACTGGAAGAAGTCATAAAAAAATTAATCCCAATGGTTGGCGAACTTGTATCCGGTTAATATTTATTTGTTTTCCAATGCCATTGAATTGTTTTTTATAATTTCAGGCTTAGTTTTTCCTTTTGGAGAGCGGTGATTTCCTGAAGCAGTTTTCTTTTATCTTCACTGAGTGTTTTTTCGAGTTTCCTCATCAATTCTGATATTTTGCATTCAATATGGTACCGTTTTATCCTCTTAATACAATCTGAAACCGCTTTCTCGTAATCAAAATTCTCGGCATAATCTGTTGGTGAAGTCAATATTCTAGACAGTGTCCGGTCCGGATTTTCATTAATGACAGTCCTTATTTCCTCGCTTATGAATTCCCATTCACCGTTTATAGTTAAAGAAATCGCGATATTCAAAGCATTTCCCACCGGTGTTTTGCTGATTAATTCCTCAGGCAGTTCTTCTTCAAGGCGCCTTCCGATATCTCCGTGCTGTATAGCAAGCTCAAGAAGCTCTTCTTCTGCTCTTACTATAGGAGGGAACTCTGAGCCACTTTCTTTTTCATTGACTTTAGCTTTTGCCGGTACACTAGACCTTTTATTTTTTTTCCTGTAATTTTTACGGATTTCGGATTCAACACTGGTCTCTGGTAAAGACAATTTCTGAGATAGTATCGTTATATATGAAGACTGAAGAACTGAGTTTTCTATTTTCAATAAAAAATCGATAATGATATTTACTATTCTGGATTTTTTATAAGGCGTCAAAGTACCTTCAGACTCTGTATAGTAGTCAAAAATAAATTCAAAAAAATCTTTTGCGTTATCTACATACTCAGCAATCTTTTGACTACCGTCTCTATTGAATATGCTGTCCGGATCTTCTCCGGGCGGCAATGTAATTACTTTTATTTCAAAATTTAGCGGAAGCATTATCTCTATAGCCTTGACAGCAGCCTTGATACCTGCATTGTCACCGTCAAAACACAGATAAACTGCATTTGTGTATCTTTTAAGAAGCTTGGCCTGCTCTTCTGTAAAAGATGTACCCTGGGGTGCTATAGCGTTAGTAAAGCCTGCTCGGTGCATTGCAATAACATCAATTTGTCCCTCACACAAAATAGCAGATTTTGTTTCCTGAAAACTTTTCCTGGCAATGTGCAGTGAATATAAAATCCGGCTTTTTTTAAAAATCGGTGTTTCGGGGCTGTTTACATACTTAGCCCCCCGGGACTCTTCATCTATTGTCCTGCCGCTGAATCCTACGGTTTTACCGCGTTCATTGTAAATGGGAAAAATTATACGTTTTCTGAATCTGTCATAAACAGTTTTATTTTCTTCTCTGTCTACTACAAGACCTGATTCTTTTAATTCATCTACAGTATATTTATAGATCTTTGCCTGCCTAATCGCATAGTCCCAGGAATCAGGGGCAAAACCTAAATTAAACTTTTTGATAATATCTTCTGAAAAATTTCTGTTTTTTAAGTATTCAAGCCCTTTTTTACCGCTATCTGAGAATAAATTTTTTGAATAAAGCCCTGCCATCAAACTGTGCAGTTCATAAAGGCGGACTCTCAAATCTGTTTTCCCGGAATCTGCAGGACTTTTATTTGACTCTGGAATAAAAATATTGTATCTGTCTGCAAGGATATGTGCTGCTTCCGGGAAATCAACATTTTCTCTTTCCATTACAAAAGTAAAAACGTTACCGCCCTTCCCGCAGCCAAAACAATGGAAAGTCTGCATATCAGTGTTGACTACAAATGAGGGAGTCTTTTCCTTATGAAAAGGACACAGGCCTTTCCAGCGCTTTCCAGTTCTTTTCAGTTGGACATAACCTGATATAAGGTCATGGATATCAGCCCTCTCCTGTATTTCCTTAATTATTTCATCAGGTATGTATCTCCCCATAAGTCTCAACTTTCTGATTTGGTTATAAGCTGCAGCTGTTTAATAGTTTTATAGTGAACTTTACACTTTTCGGTCGTTTGAGGTATCGGGTAAAATACCAGAAATCCAAATAACAAACTTAAAAGCTAAATTGTTCTCAATCTTTTGTTTACTATCTCTCTCTGTTTGTTGTATGCAGGGTTGTTATTGGTTAGTTCAATAAACTTCCTGTAAAAAAATCCGGCTTTCTCATACTGTCGCATGTAATTGTCACAAAGGATAGCAAGATTTAAAACAATAACAGGTTTCTTCGGTGAGAGTTTATATGCATCAACAAAATTTCGTATTGCAGCTTTAAGGTTTCCGGTCTCAGCATAGTAAACACCGAGTTCGTTATAAACCACCGGTTTGTCTGCATAAGTTTCAGTCGAAGAAAGCTTTTTTAAAAGTTCATCTGTGTTTTGGGCAAGCAGTTTTAATGAACACTGCGAAAAGATAACTAAAGCAAAAAGATTATCAGGTTTTAAGTTATAAGCATTTGACAGATATTCATAAGCTCCTTCAAAATCATGCATCGAGTAAAGAATCCTGCCAATGGAAAGCTGAGCAAGAAAATTATCCGGGTCACTTTTAATAACTTTTCTTAATTTTTTAACAGCTTCGGCCTGTTCACCGTTCTGGTCGAGAGTGAGTGAATACATTATCAGTGCATCATTGTTTTCAGGATCAAGTTTTAGAGCTTCCTCCGCCAATTCTCTGGACTTCTGCCAGTTACTTTTTTCCAATGCCTGATCAACAGACATTTTTAACAGTGTATAGGGATCCTTTATTTCTTTACCGCAACCGGATAACAGCAGCGTCAAAACAGAAAAATAAACAACTGCTGCTGTTATAAAAAAATAATAATGGGCTTTTTTCATACTCATATTTCACTTCATCAGTTAAAAGTTAATATCATTTCAGATAAATTTATTGTTATAATCTGCTCATATGCTATAATTAAAGTAATTTTCTGTAACCTGGAGTTACCGTATTGTCAATTAATAAATAGTTTTAGATGTTACCATGCACATCAGCAAGGTAAATCTTAAATGCTATCTCTTTGTGCCTCTTAGTCTTAGTAAAGTTTGTACTTTATGCTTCCGAAACATCTAAAATTGTATATCTAATATATACAAATATAGAAGAAATTAAAAATTAAATCTAAAAAATTATTAGAATAAAACTATTAAAATTATATATTATAACAGAAATCTTCATGTAGTAATAATGAAGTAGGTTTACCCAGAAGTTAACTTAATTATATGTAGTTAAAAATTCTTTGTTTATTCTGCATTAGTAAACCTTATATATAGAAGTTACACGAGAAAAATTCACCCTCAATGACCTATTATCTTAGAGTCATTTTAAACCGTTCCTGAAATTAAATATACTGAAATATTGATTTTTTTTAAACCAATGCTTATATAAAAAAGTCCAAAACATTTTTTTATCTTATTTTGCGAAAATGGAGAAATATTTGAATAACCAATCACATAACAAAAAAACCATTAAAATAACGCTAACTCTAAGCTTGATACTGTTTATAAACCTTTTTTTAGCTCTGAGCAGTTTTTCTGCCGTACAGGAGAGTAATAACGTCAGTAACAGCTGGCTTACAGCGTATGAACTTTTTGAAAAAGCAGAAAATTGCTATGAAACAAAAAAGTACAGTTCGGCTCTTGCATATTTTAAACGAGCCTCTGAACTGTTTGAAACAATTACTTTAGAAAAACCTGACTGGAACAGAGCCCTTGTCCGCTACAGACTGAAACGCTGCAAAGAAAGAATAAATTTAATCAGGAAAAAAATAAGCAGTGAATCTCAGAACAAATCATTCAGTAAACTTGCAGATGAAAACATAAAACTCCAGAACAGGATTGCCGACATCCAGTCAATGTTTCTTGGGGAAAAACGAAAACTGAAAAATGCTTTATCTAAACTGGAAAAGACTCAGACAGAACTTATGAGAAATTCAAGCGCCTCTGAAAGATTGAAGGAAGTAATAAGTTCTAAAAGTAAACTCGAGAAAAAAAATAAATATTTATCATCACAAATTGAGGATTTGAGATATAAAATTCAGAATAATGAAGAGCTGGAAAACCTACGACAAACGATCTCAGGATACAAACAGAAGATCCGGGAGCTGAATAGAGGGAAAATTTCTGTAGAGGAAAATTTCAAGGAACTTCAAAACAAATATAGAGACCTGAGTTTGAAACAGGCAAAAATTAAACTCGAGCGTGATGAAAGCATTTCTGATTTAGAAAATTTAAGATTCAAACTTAATTCCTATGATAGAAAAATAGGTAAACTTAATTCACAAATAAGCAGGTTAAGTACTGAAAAGAATTATCTGAAACAAAATATCTCAGAGGTCAAAGAAAGACTTGAAACCGAAAGAAACAGAAATGTGAAATTAAGCAGCGAAGTAACCGAAAGCTCAGTGTCTTCAAAACAAAACAGCATACCAAGACTTCAGAATGAAAATGAATCTCTACGTAATGAACTTTATAAAAATCAGGAAAAAATTGATAGTCTTAATAAGCTTAAAGAATCCTATTCCCTTGAGCTTCAGGATCTAAGGCAAAAATACAACAAAACTAACTCACAACTGGGCAAGTACACTGATAAAAATAAATCAGTCAGCGAAGAACTTGATATCCTAAAAAGCAAACTTGATGAGCAAAAGACGATAAATACCGAATTTCAGCAGAATATTGACATTCTTAATAATGAATTAGAAAGAGAAAAAAAATCATATAACCTTTTGGCTCAAAAATATAAAAAAATAAAGAAAGAAAAAGAAAACTTAGTTAGATTAAAAACAAAAAATGAGCAGCTTACTGAAGATAAAATATCATTGAATCGACTAATTAATAATTATCAAAAACGTATACAAAGTATCAAAGACGAAAGAGATGCCCTTACTGAAGCCGAAACAGCCCTGCAGAATGAGCGGCAAAGGCTCATCAATGAAAATAAAAACATAAGAAAATTAAAAAATGAAGAAATAACCCAAAAGCTTCAGAAGCTCAAAAATGCAAATCAAAATATTTCCAAACTTGAAGATGAACACATTAAACAACAGAAAAGAATCAGCAAACTTCTTGATAATGCAGAGATAGCAGAAGAATCTCTGCTTAAAATTCAATCAGAAAACATTGAAGTCAGAAAAAAGCTTCTTCAGGCTAACAAACAGATCGATAAATTTAAATTAAAACAGGATAAAAAGCTGAATAACATAAAAAATCTCCTGAATGACCTTGAAAATTTAAGAACACAAGCTGAAAAAGCCGAAAGTGAAAGAGACTCGATTAAACGCAATTTTAACGACACAAAACAGAAGCTTTCAAGTTTAGAAAAAGAGAGAAACCAGCTCATTAAAAAAATAAGCTCCATTGCTTCTTTAAAAGAGTCTACAGTCCGGAAAAATAAAAAAATCTCCAGGGATAAAAATGAACTTGAATCCAGGTTAAAAAAATCCAACGAGCAGTTATCAAAATTAAAGAAAACAAATATAACCCGAAATAATCAAATTAATGAGCTTTTAAATTCGATAGAAAATTTTAAAAATAAATTAAATCTCGCGACTTCCGAAAAGGAAAAGCTCCAGCAGGATTTAACTTCCTATATAAAAAAACATACCTCACTTAAAAAGAAAAATTCAGAACTGCTGAAAAAAACGGATAATCTTCTTAAAAAATATAAAAATATCTCTGAAAAAAATGAAAATATAAAAGATGAAAGAGATGAAGCTCTCCAAAATATAAAAAATATTAACAAGGATTTAGCTGATTACAAAGGTAAAAGCTCAGATCAGTTGCAGAAAATAGAAGACCTGCTCGATAAAATCAACAGAAAAGAACAGACCAATAAAGAAGCTAATAAAGATAGAAGTGAACTGAGAAAACAAATTCAGCAAGCTAAAAACAAAATCTCAGCATATGAAGAACACCAGAAAAAACAAAATAGAAAGCTTAATGAACTGCTGCAGAAAGCAGCCAGGTCAGAAGACAAAATAGAAAACTTAACTGCAGAAAAGGAAGAGCTTTCTAATAAGCTTAAAAATGCACTGAATAAAATATCTCAATATGGATCCAAAGATAAGTCTCAGCTCGATAAAATAAACCTGTTGCTGGAAAAACTGGAAATAGCCAAAAAAGCAATAAAGAAAAAAGATAAAAGCAATTCTGTTCTTCAGGAAAGGTTCATGGTCATAAACAGCCGTGTAAACAATTTAGAAAAGATCCGAAGCGACCAGAGGGATACAATTAAAGAATTAATGGATAATGTTTCAGGGCTGAAAAAAAATATAGATGAAACAAAAAAAGAAAAACAAAACATTAAAAACAAATTTGAATCAGCAAGAGGCCATCTCTCCAAACTTGAAACTGAAAATGCGGAACAAACAGAAAGAATTAAAGGTTTATTAGATAAACTGGAAGAATCGGAAAATACTGCCCGGAAACTGTCTAAGGACAAAGAAGCTGTACAAATGAAACTTCAAAAGGCAGAAAATAAAATAAATGAGCTGGAAAGTGAAAGAAACGATCATATTAAAAAAATCAACAATCTTCTTAATAAAGTTAAAGAAGCAGAGGAGTTAGCCCGGAAAAAAACAGAACAGAATGAAGAAATAAGAAAAGATCTTTCTGAAGCACAAAAAAGGTCCGCCGATATTGCATCAGATTATGCTGAACAGCAGCAACTGGTCAAAAAACTGATGAAGTCCTCAAAAAAAAGCGGAGATAATTATGTCGATAAAGAAATGGAATATGCACAGACCGCAGAAGAACTCGCCAGTGCAAGAAAAAGAATAAATAAACTTGAATCAGAATACTCAAAAAATTTAAACAAAATAAAAGAGTTAAAAACTAAACTCGAGGATGCACACGAGAACACAGCAAATACAAAAAATAATTATAAAGCCGCTATCGAAGAACTTAAGAAAGCTAAACAAAAAGTTTCTAACCTTGAAATCGAACAAATGCAGTTAAACTCCAAAATACAGGTACTGTTAAATAATATTCAGGAAAAAACAAAAGAAGCGATTGAGGAGCGAAATGAACATCAGCATACGAAAAAACAGCTCGCCGACACTAAAAATGAAGTTAACAAACTTGATGACATAAGGAAACAGCAGCTAAAGAAAATAAAAAGCTGTTTAAATAAAATAAGATCACAGGAAACAGAAATAAACAGTACAAAAAATGAGAGAGCTGAATTAAAACAAAGGCTGGACGAGGCTTCAAAAATAATTAAAAATTTTGAAAATAAGCACAAAACTAATACTGAAAAAATTCAAAGCCTTGTTCTGGAAATAAAGAGAATAAAAGATAAAGCAGACCTACAGCAAAATCAGATAAAAGAATTGAAACAGAAATATCTTCAATCAAAAGAAACAGTCAATTCACTCACGTCTGCTCAAAATAAGAAAAAAGAAGAACTGAAAAAATTAAGGGAAAAATTAAAAACTGAAGAAAATTTAAATAAATCAATAAAACATAAGCTTGTGCAGTCAAAAGTTGAACTGGAAGAAACAGTCAAAAATCTAAATAAAAAAATTAAAAATAAAACCGACGAAACTGAAAATATTAAAAAACAGCTACATTCAGCAAACAAATCTGTAATACGAAACAGGAATTTGTACAGTGACGCTGTAAAACAACTCAAAGTCACTGAGAAAAAAGTGTCAGAACTTAAGAATGAGAGGAAAAGGTTTATTCATAAACTTGAAAGACTGAGTGAGACTCTCAAAGAAATGACAAAAGAAAATAAGCAGCTTAAGGATGCACATAAAAAAGTAACTTCTGAACTTAAGTCGGCCCAAAAAACCATTGATCAACTTGACCATATAAAGAACAGACAGAAGGCAGTAATAAAAGAACTTTTTTCCAAAATTAGAATTGCTAAAAAAAATGCCAGAGTGAAAGGCGAAGAAAAAGCTGCACTGAATAATGAAATTCAAAAAGTAAAAAGCAACCTTCTAAGTATGCAGGAAGGTTTGGAAAATAAGGAAAAAAGAGTTAAAAATTTAATCGATAAACTTAATAAATCACAACAGGAAGCTGAAATAGCTCAGCAACAGTCCGATGAGTATGTCGGCAAAGTTATTCAAGCCAAAAAGAAAGCTGCAAAAATAAAAGAACAGCATCAAAAGCTTTTGGAAAAATATAAAAAGCAGGCGCAGGAAATCTCCAAACTTAAAGCTGCTTCCGAAAACTCTAAAGCTGAAAATGAATTAAAAAAGAAACTCGGCAAAGTAAAGAACAAACTTTCTGAACTCGAAATGAAATATGCAAACCAACTCGACAAGACTGAAGTAATAAAAGCTAAACTTTCCATAACTGAAAATAAGAAAAAAAGCTTCATAGATAAACATAAAAATTCTCTTAAAAAACTGAAAATATTACAAAACCGTCTTACAAAAGAACAGGAAGAAAAGAATGAACTTATTGGTGAACTTGAAGAAGTTAAAGACCTCCTCAAAAGAAAAGATATGGAAAATAAAAAACTCAGAAAAGAAAAAGAAATTTTAAAATCTGAACTTACTGTTTCGAAAAACAATATAAATGGCTTAACGGAAATTAGAGATAAACAAGTTAATAAAATTTCACGGCTGTTAAAGCAATTAGAAAGTAAAAATCTGAAACTAAAAGAATTTAAAAACCTCAATACTGAAATAAAGAATGATTTAAACAGAGCAAATAAATCTATAAGTAAACTTGAAACTGCCCAGAATGAAACACAAAGAAGGATAAAAAAACTTAATATAGAACTGGAAGAAACTAAACAGAGAGCATCTGACGGAAAATCAGAACTCTCCGACTTAAAAACCGACTACTCTAAACTGAAAGAAGATAAGAAAAACCTTGAAAAAGAATATAAAAATAAACTCGAGTATATTGAAAAAATTAAAGATAAACTTGAAAGTGCTAAAACAAAAGGGAGTATTGCCCTGAAGGAATGTAGTAATCTGCAAAAAGAATTAAATAAAAACATGGAGCAGCTTAAGAACTTAAAATCTAACAAAATGGAGCTTACCGATAAAACTGAAAAACTAAAAAATAACATTTCTAAACTTCAGGAGCAGGTCGAAAACCAAAATCGTAAAAGAATCAATACAGAAAATAAGCTTTTAATAGTGAAATCTAATTTGATAGAGATAAAAACAGAACGAACAAACCTTTTAAAAAAGCTTGAAAAGTTAAAAGACATTATAAGTTCGCATGAAAAGAAAAATTCTGAACTAAAACTTATGAACAGGGATTTAAAGCAGAAATTAGAGGAATCAAAACAAATTTCTCTGAAACTGGAAAAAACAAAGGAAAAACAGCATTCGAAAATATTAGATCTTATAGAACACCTTAAAGGATTAAAATCAGAAAACGCAGAAAAAGAAGAATTAAACCTCAGCTTAGAAAATGAACTCAACGAAGCAGAAAACACTATAAATAATATTAGTGAGGAAAGAAAAAATAATTTACGAAAAATCAATAAGCTCAATGACCGGATACAAAAAAGTCAAAAAATTAAAATTGAAACAGAGAAAAAGCTTACCGGCTTGAAAACCGAATATACACTTCAGAAACAGAAAAACAATGATTTGAAGAAGAAAATGGACAACCGTGAAAAAACAATCGACTCTCTTAATACAAAAATTTCAAGTCTTTCTTTTGATAACCAGGAACATATTAAAATCCGGAAAGCCTTAAAACACAAATTAAAATTATCTAATAATAAACTGGAAGATTATAAAAATAAAGAAAAGAGCTATAAAAAAGATATTTTAACGTTAAAAAATCAAATCCAAACCGGTGAAAAACAGATTAAAAAAACTAATGAAAAATATAATGATCTCCAGAGAACACTGATGCTGGTTAAAAATAATAACTCCAGCCTGCAAACGGAACATAATATACTAAAACAACATCTGGAAAAATTAAAAAGAACTTTAAATCAACATAAAAAAACAAACCAAATTTTAACAGAAAAGCAAAAATCATTAGAAATTGATTACAATACGGCTAAAGAAAAAATAAATAAACTGAAAAACACTAAAGAAGAACAAACAGTTCAGATTGAAAGCTTAATGGACAAATTAAAGAGCTCCGAACATAAAAGAGGAGAAACTGTCTCTGACAACAAACTTCTTGAAAACAAATTAACTGAAGCTGTAAATAAAGTCAAAAAGCTCAGGGCTGAACAGGATAAAAATCATGAAATGATTGAATCATTAACTGTTAAACTTAAAAACAGTAAACATAAAGTTCTTAATTCTGCAAACAGTCTTTCCGATATGAAAAGCAGGCATAAAATATTAATTGATAAATATTCGAATCTGGGAGCTCTTAAAAAAGAACAGAAACAAAAAATAAATGAACTTAATTCAATGATTGAAAAACTGCAAAATGAAAAAGCAACTTCTTTAAATGCAAGGAAAGAACTCAAAGCACAGCTTGAGACTGCAGTAAAAAAGGAAAAAGAATACTCGTTACGTGAAAAAAATGCATCTGCTCAAATAAATGTATTAAATAAGAAAATGGATGAAATGAAATTGCAGGCCAAAAAGAATATACAAGAACGTCACAACCTCGAATCTGCATTGAATTCAGCTAATGATAAAGTAACAGCCCTTAAAAAAGAAAAGGATTCAATGAAGCTTAAGCTTGAGAAATTAAACGATACTTTAGAACAGCACAAAAAAGCAAATAAAGCTTTAACGAAACAACATAAAATATTAGAAGTAAATTACAGTTCAGCAAAGGAAAAAATAAAGGAACTCAAAAAAACAAAACAGGAAATAAAAAATATTGAAAATATTAATAAAGAGCGCAAAAGTAAAATTAATAACCTTCTTTTGCAGATAAAGAATACTCAGTCAAAACTCGAATTGTCTAAAAAAAATAAACAGGACGTTCAGAGCAGTTTACAAAAAGCAGAAAAGACTATTGATAACCTTAAAAATAAAATTGAAAGCAACAAAAAGACAAACACTGAAACTGTCGGGTATATATCAAAGCTTAAGGGCAATTTAGATCGTTTAAAAACAGAAAAAACTGAGCTTTCGGAAAAGCTTAATACCTATAATAATATTGTTAAAAACCGAAGTAAACAAATTAAAGAACTAAAAGATATGCATACAACTGTTAATACCGATTTGAACGTTGCCAGGCAAACTATAGATAATCTAAATAAAATTAAGAATGAACAGCATATAAAAATAGAACAACTGAAGCATAACTTAAAAACTTTAAAAGAAAGACTTGAGTTAACCAAACACACAAAAGTTGAAGAAAAACAGAAACTTTCTGAAGCTAAAACCTTGATAAGTGAATTGAAGGATGATAAACCCGGTCTGAGTAAAGAGCTCCAAAATTTAATGGACAAACGATCAAGCCTGAAAAGAATTTCAAATGACTACTATTGACCACCCCCCCCTTGTCATGTCGAATAACATGATCAGCTATTCAAAATCTTCGAAATTTGGAATAAATTTCAGTTCAGAAACATTTTCCAGCCTTTCCAGAAATGATCTAATAAGATTTTATTTTAAACAGTTTGATTAGAGGCTTCATAGTCGTACCCTGGACTACCAGTGTAAATAATACAACTCCTAAAGTTAATTCGACTAAAAGCTGCTGGTCTTCAAAATGATGAGATAAACTTAATACTAAAGCCAAAGGAACTGCGCCTCTTAATCCGCCCCAGAAAATTACCGGTTTATAACGGCTGTCTATTTCACTCGCTTTTGAAGGTATAATTAAAGGCACAAAATAAACAACTAACAGTCTGGCGATCATAACTGATACAATTGCAGTTAGAATATAAATCATAATACTTGTACTGTGTCCAATCATTGCAATCAGGTGAAGCTCAGCTACACCTAATAATATAAAGATGAAACTGTTACATACGAATGATGCATATTCCCAAAAATGTTTCAATTGATTTTTAGTTTCTGCATTAAAGTGTGTAGCCCCATACCAGCTGAGAATAATTCCGGCAGAAAGGACAGACATCACTCCGGATACCTCCATATAATATTCAGCTACAATAAACGCAACATAAGCAAGTACAGTGGACAGCGCTATATGTACCAGCGGATCATTTTTTGCATGCTTAATAAATAAAATGATTATAAAACCAATTACTGCACCAGTTATAATACCTCCGAAAAATACAATGCAGAATTCATATACACCGAGTAATATATTATGTAAATTCAATGTAGTCTGACTTACTATACTTGCAACAATAATATTGAAAAGAACAATAGCTGTTGCATCATTGAATAAACTCTCGCCATCCACTAAAATTCCCAGTTTATCAGGCGCGCCTATTTCTTTAAACAAAGCAACTACAGCTACCGGGTCTGTTGCAGAAATCAAAGCCCCGAACAAACATGCCGTTCCGAGCTGCAGAGGAGTAAGATTGTTTAAAATAAAACCAACAATGGCAGTAGACACAATTAATCCCGGAATAGCCAGCTCCAATATAGGGACTATATTTTTAAACAGAAGTTTAACATTAATATTTGTAGCAGCATCAAATATTAAGGTAGGCAGAAGTATATATAAGATAACGTCGTGGGAAAGCCTAATATCCCTAACGGCATCGAGTGATTCAAAGTCTGCAAGTAAATATGCTAAAATCACTCCTATAACAACTAACCCTACAGTATAAGGGACTTTAATTTTTCTAAGAAATATTGCTGATACAGCCGCAATAAAAAAAAGTATTATTATTGCAAAAACATGTGGAACTATAGAACCCTCAATCATAATTTTCTCTAATCTTATGTTGTTATTCAATGTCATTGAATTAAGAAATTGAGCATCAAATTTTAGTGTATGGTTGGAGTTCAAGCTCTTGTCGTGTCGAATGACGTGATTAGCTTGTTTGGCTGAATATTCTGCCTAACACACTAAAGTGCGAACTCCAACGTCT
>JAIPJT010000027.1 GCA_021733985.1 Victivallales bacterium
AGAAATTGAGCATCAAATTTTAGTGTATGGTTGGAGTTCAAGCTCTTGTCGTGTCGAATGACGTGATTAGCTTGTCTGGCTGAATATTCTGCCTAACACACTAAAGTGCGAACTCCAACGTCTTAATTCAACGGCATTGGTTTATTACTTACTATTTTTATTCAAGGGCCTTCACCAGTTTTTTTAAATCTTTCTTTCTGCCATCCACATTTTTACTGAAGCCTTTTAATTCTTTGTTTTGTTTATTTTTGGGTACATTTTGTTTTGGAGTGTTATTTCTCTTTACCGTTTTCTGTTTTTGAGTGGAAGGCTGCTGTGTACTCCTCTGTTTATTTTCCTTCATAACTTGAACCAAATAATATTTATAAATCATAGAAGCAACATTTTCAGGCGTTCTCCAGTTATGCCATGCTTTTATATATCCGGCATCTTCGTTCTCTTTATCAATTTTCTTTATATTTTTTTTAATAAGTCCCATTTGATAATTTTCTTTATTTTCTAAATATTCTTTAATATTTTCTCTGACATACTTTTCCCTTGTTAATTCCCTGAAATCTTTATTGAATTTTACTTTGTCTTCCGGTAAAAGGTCAAAAACTGGAACAACTTTTCTGCCGACTTTTATTCCGTTATGATACCTGTTTAAACCCCTGTATACTCCTGCGACTTTTATTATTTTATCATATCCCATTTTATATTTTACATTTACTTTTTCATTTAATTTCGCTGGAGTAAACTTTTCTTTAGCTTCTTTTTTGTATTTTTTTCTGAGTTCTTCAGTTGTTAACGGATACTTATTTTGGGTCTTCCTTTCAGCTCTTTCTTCTATTTTGCTAAAGTTAATTTTTTTTATTTTACTGCCTTTTTCTAAGGGAAAAACATCTTTTACTTCATCTATAATGGCCTCTTTTATTGCATTATAATCAGTACTGTCAGAGTCCTGTTTAAACGCTCTTTTTACAATTCGTTCAATTCGAAGTACTTTTTTGTCTGATTCTGTTTCAACTTTTCTTCCGCCCAAAACCCCGGCACTTACAGTATCAAACATAAATATTAGGACGAACATTAGCAAAACAGTAAAATTCTTTTTTTTGTCAAACATAACTTCTCCTGTATTTTAAAATGGTTTTGTAAATTTGTTTATTTGTTGAGCTTTTTAGGCTCAAAACACAATTTAAGATTTCTACTTTCCTCAGAAAAATGCTTCTCCCCTCATTTTTCTATATTTTTATGCTATAAAATCAAGAGAAGTCTCAATGCCATAAGCTCTAATTTAAAACAAGGAGACGCTCTCCTGAAAACAAATATTTTAAAACTGGTAAAACGGTTTGTTGCTTTTTATAATTTCATGCGTCCGCATTTAATATTGAAAAGCAGAGTTCCTGTTCCGCTTGAATGCTTCAAAGGTTTTGAACTGCATCCAAGAATGTAGACTACCTTTAAAATATTAGTCTAATAATAACCTCAACTACAATCTTTTCTAATAGCATCTATTCAGTTGTTGCTATAAATTTCAATTTGTGTTGTATGTCAAGATAATATATTTTAATTAGACAGTCCACGAAAAGGAGTTTCAGAGCTTTGATTTTTCTTTTATTATGATAATCATATCACAGGATTTCCGTTTTTTCACAGCCGTCTAATTATAAATTAAATTTTATTAAACCATGCCAGTATTTTAATGTGAAGATATTCGGCTCAACTGCTGATCTGTCATTTCCTGCTTTTCATAAAAAATTTACATTATTTCAGTAACTATGTCTGTTGAATCGTTGAAATCAAATAATAACTATGATAAGAATATACTCATTGAATTTGCCCTTTCTTTTGTGCCTGAGTTTAAAGTATATTATATAATATATTGTAATTTAAAAATCAGTTTTCTTATGTATACTTAATATATATTATACTATATTTATTTTAAAAAAAACTTTTTTACACCCGAGTCTAATTTAACTATGTAAATTAAAATACACCCTTTATATTATGAATAAAAAAAAACAATTAACAAATTATGTTCAACAAGTTACTGCCTCTCAGTTGTCTAAATTATATCGCGAACTTATAAAAAGAGGTTTTAGTTTTGAAAAATTGCCATATACACACTGGAAGGCAAAACAGGGAAAGCTCAATATTACAGCTTACCAAAGTGGAAAACTCGTTATCCAGGGTAAAGGTACAGAAGATTTTGTTTTATTTATTCTTGAACCTTTAATCCTTAAAAAAGCTGAATGTGGTTACGAAGAAATATTAAATCCTCAAAAGAGCAAAAAAAATATTTTTACTCCCCATATTGGAATAGACGAAAGCGGTAAAGGAGATTTTTTCGGACCGCTTGTTATTTCTGCAGTGTACACAGACAATAAATCCTCTGAACAGCTTGAAAAGTTAGGCGTAAAAGATTCTAAGCTGATCAAAAATGACAGCAAAATATTGGATATAGCAAAAAAAATCAGAAACACAGTAAATGGGAAATTTACCGTAGTGGCCATTGGTCCGGAAGCATATAACAGAATTTATAAAAACTTTAAAAACCTAAACAGGCTTTTAGCCTGGGGACACGCCAGAGCTCTCGAAAATTTGCTCGATAAAGATATAAACTGCAAATATGCTCTTTCTGATAAATTCGGTAACGAAAAGTTAATCCTTGATACTCTTTTTGAAAAAGGGAAGCAAATTGAACTGCAGCAGAAAACTAAAGCGGAATCTGATATAGCTGTTGCTGCCGCATCCATTCTCGCAAGAGCGGATTTCATAACCAGAATGAAAAAGATAGGAGAAAACATTGGAACAAACCTGCCTAAAGGAGCGGGAAAAAATGTTTTGGAAACCGCTGTTGAAATTATTAACAACAAGGGTATTGATTCTTTGGAAGCTGCAGCAAAAATGCATTTTAAAACCTACGAAACGGCAGTAAACAACAGTTATCTTAAGTTATAGTTCTAACTGACTTGCAAATATAAAAAAATATAATGTAATTTTTATGCTAAATCTTCGAAAAGAGCATCTGTAAAAAGTTCGGGATTAAATTCCTGGAGTTCCTCTGGCTTTTCTCCGAGACCGATGTAATAAACTGGAATATCAAATTCGTCTTTAACTGCAACGACCATTCCGCCCTTTCCGGTTCCGTCAAGTTTTGTACAAATTAGACCTGAGACGTCTGTTACTTTTGAAAATTCTTTGGCCTGCATCAATGCGTTTGACCCTACATTGCCGTCAATAACCAGCCATGTTTCATGAGGTGCTGAAGGATAGGCCTTAGAAATGGACCTTTTCATTTTGGCAAGTTCTTCCATGAGATTCTCCCTGTTATGCTGTCGTCCGGCAGTATCTAAAATAAGGAAATCACAGTTCCTGGACAAAGCGGACTTAACAGCATCAAAAGCAACTGCAGAAGGATCAGCACCATATTTTGAAGACACAACATAAGTATCAGTTTTTTTTCCCCAAATTTTCAATTGTTCCGCTGCAGCGGCCCTGAATGTATCACATGCCGCAAGCATCACTTTGTGTCCCTGTTTTTTATATTTAAACGCCAATTTACCGGCTGTAGTTGTTTTCCCGGAGCCGTTAACCCCAACTAAGAGGATTACAGAGAGTTCATCTTGAGAAAAATTCGGTATTTTTTTTTCGCCGATAATTGAAAGTAACTGTTCTTTTGCTACATCAATTATATCCTCGTTTGAGGATATTTTGCCATTATTATATTTTTCACGTATACTTTCTGTAATTTTCAAAGTGGAATTTATTCCAAAATCAGCGCTTATCAGCCCGGCTTCCAGTTCCTCATAAGTTTCTTCATTCCAGAGTTTATTTTCAGAAAAACAGCTCCCGACTTTTCTTGATAAAGATACTGCTGTTTTGCGAAGTCCATTATGGAATAAGTTGAAAATTGATTTCTTTTTCATAGTTATCAAATGATATTTATTTTATTTTAAAGCTTCACGGAAAGGCCTGTCAAGGGTGTTTTTAATAGAATTTAGTATTCCATTTATGAAAGAAGCTGAATTTACAGTCCCGAACATCTTACCTATTTCAACTGCCTCATTTATACTTACTATCGGGGGGACACTATTACAGAACAGCATTTCATAAGTTGCTACTCTCATTATATTTCTATCAACTGTATTCATCCTGTCAATAGACCATTTCGTTGAAAATGCAGCTATTTTTTTATCGATAATTTCTCTGTTTTCAATAATACCGTTTATTATCTCTTTTGTTGTTTTCAAAGCTTTGTTCTGAACTTTTAAAGGCACAACGCTGGTTTGCTCATCCATTTCAGTTATTTGATTTAAGAAATTATCTATAACAGAATCGAGTGTAGGTTCTGCATTCAAATCTATCTGATACAGGAACTGCATAGCCCATTCTCTTGCAAATCTCTTAACATGTTTAATAGAACTGTTTTTATTTGTATTCATATTTTTTCATTTCATTTATTTTATTGTTCTAACAACTACTTTTCTGATGAATAGTAAAAAATCAAATGTTTCCGAAAACGGACATTATATATGCTACTTTTTCATAATGAGTGAAGCTTTTAGCGCAATATCTCTCCTGAAACATCAATTATTATTCCGGGGTAGATTTTCTATTTGATTGTAAAAATATAACACATTTATAAATAGTGCTTTATTTACGGCGCGCTAAGGCGTCGCCCCCGGAATCGAGGGGCTATGGCTCACCCTGCTACATACCGTTTAGGCACTACGCAGGGCAGGCAGGTTTTTAGTCTTAACTATATTCGAGTATTACGCCAAAATTTCGCACCCTACCAATTTGTTTCAAATAGGATTAAACTTCATCATACGAAGATCAACGCTAATTAGAGCTAATCTGAAAAGGGTAAGAGGATTATTTTGAACCTTTCCAGAAATAATCTAATTAGATGCCTTTTAAAACGATTGTCTAATCATTATATTCTTGGCGGGAAGTCAAATTCATATTCGAACAGACTGGCAATTTCTTCACAAATTCTGTTATTGTCAGGTCCTTCGACCTTTACAGTTACCTTATCACCCTTCTGAAGCCCGAGACTCATAAGACTCAAAATACTTGAAAGATCCGCGGATCCCCTTGTTGTTTCAATTAGAAAGGTACAATCCGGATACTCCATTACTTTCTGCATTATCCGGCTTGAAGGCCGGCAGTGAATGCCTGCTTCATTTTTTACTTTTACTGTTTTTTCAGCCATCTATAAGTCCGATAACAGAATTAATTATAATTTAAATCATAACCCTTAAAATATATTAGAGCCTGCATAATATTCAAATAAAATAGCTTAGTAAGTGAAGTATTTTTAATAAGGTTACTTTTAAAGCTCCTTAATATTGAAAAATTTCCTTCTCATATTCTATTAGTTTAATGAATGACAAGGACAATAGTATCAGTATTTCCGTATAAATTACTCAAAAGTTTAAAATTCATTTTAACTTTATAGAAAAAGGAGCTTGACTATGTATTCCGGTAATCCAGAAAAAAAAGATAGAGCAATTTGTAATTTTACTTATGCAGAAAGATGGGAAACAGAACCGATATCGCATAGTAAAATCCCTGAAAACATGCATGATCCGAGAGCGGCCTATCAAATAATACATGACGAACTTAATATGGATGGTAATCCCTCACTGAATCTTGCGTCTTTTGTAACAACCTGGATGGAGCCTGAGGCAGAAAAATTAATGGTAGAAGCAGCAAACAAAAACTATATTGACCAGGATGAATATCCACAGACAAAAATTATTCACGACAGAGTAATCACTATGATGTCGGACCTGTTTAACGCACCTGCTCCAGACAAAGCAGCCGGCGCGGCAACCATCGGGTCTTCCGAAGCAATAATGCTTGCCCTGCTTGCACATAAATGGAACTGGAAAAACAGGAGAAAAAAAGAGGGGAAAGATTATTCTAAACCGAATGTGGTTTTTGGAGCCGATGTTCATTCCTGCTGGGAAAAGTTTGCTTTGTACTTTGATGTTGAAATGAAAATTGCTCCAATGGAAAAAGGGAAATACACACTAACAGTGGAAGATGTCAAAGAGCGTATAGATGAAAATACTATTGCAGTTGGAGTTGTTCTTGGGACAACTTTCACCGGACAGGTGGATGATATAAAAGGAATCAATGAATATTTAATAGATGTTAACAAAAAAAATGGATGGAATATTCCCATACACGTAGACGGAGCCAGCGGAGGCTTCATCGCCCCGTTTGTCTATCCTGAAGTGGAGTGTGATTTTAGATTGGAATGTGTAAAATCGATAAATATATCAAACCACAAGTTCGGGCTGGTTTACCCGGGAATGGGGACTGTCCTTTTCAGGGAAAAAAAATGTATTCCTAAAGATTTGGTCTTTGATATTAATTATTTAGGCGGGTCAATGCTTAATTACAGCCTGAACTTTTCAAAAGCCAGTTCACAGGTACTGCTGCAATATTACAATTTCATAAGGCTCGGACGTAAAGGCTACAGCAAAATTATGAATAATATAATGAAAAATGCAGTGTATCTTGAAAAGAAACTTCTGGAGCTCGGATTTTTTGAGATACTTACCGACACTAAATATCTTCCGGTTGTTGCTTTGAAGCTTAAGGATACATCAAAGTATACTGTTTTTGATATATCTGATGAATTAAGAAAAAAAGGCTGGATCGTTCCGGCTTATACTCTTCCACCAAATGCTGATGAAATTGCGGTGCTGAGAGTTGTTGTAAAAGAAAACTTCAGCAGAGATATGTCAGAAATATTTGTTAATGATATAAAAACAGCGCTGAAGAAACTCAAAGCAGCAACTCCACTGCAGGAAAATAAAAAAACTTCAGATACGGGGAAAAAAACTAAACCACATCATGTATGCTGATTCACAAAGCAGTTATTGCTGAACCCTTATAGCCCAGATTATGCATTGCACTGTATTTGCAGCGTATGAGAGAAACACATCCAACCTTTCTGTTTCAGAAAGGATTGAACATCTTCTTTTACAAAGTTAAAAATTTTGTTTTCTTTCGTGCTTACTTCTAACCTGAATTATTCATGTGTCGGATTTGCTGTAGCTACAAGGCAACAAAACGAAGCCATGTGCTGTCGTATGCCTGGTATGCAGTACAAAGTACATACCAGTCATACGACACAGTTAACGAAGTAGATACGGTAAAACCGGCACACCTTTGGTAAAAAAGCGAAAAAAACTAAGAAAAACAAAGTTCTTCGCATAAAAAGATATTACAACGTTATAATAAATAACTAATATCATTTTTCACTTTTTTATGAATAGATCAGGCTAAATATATTGTTCATATTTACCATAACTTTTTATCCAGCCCCCGCCGAGGAGGATATCATCATCATAAACTGCAGCAACCTGCCCTCTTGTTACAGCCCTCTGGGGCTCTCTAAAATTTATGAGGACTTCATTATTTTCAAGTAATACGATTCTGGCTTCTGCAGGTTTATGTCTGTATCTTATCTGTACAAAATATTTTTTATTTAAATCAATATCTTCTTTACTGCAGAACCAGTTGAAATCGACAGCAGTTAAAAAGTTGCTCATTAGGTCATCTTCATCAGTACTCAGGAATATTTCATTTTTATTAGAGTTAATATGGGAAATAAATGCAGGTTTACCCATTGCTATATTCAACCCCTTTCTCTGGCCTACTGTATACTTGTAAATACCTTTGTGTCTGCCAAGAATATTACCCTCTTTATCGACAATATTACCCGGCGGCGGAGAATAGTTAAAAATTTCGGCAAGAACATCCTGAAAATTCTGATTTTTCTGTATATAGCATACATCCTGGCTCTCTGCTGACTCTGCTGTTTTCAGTTTTAGCTGCTTAGCTTGTTCCCGGACTTCCTTTTTAGACAAATCACCGAGAGGAAATTCAATTCTTTTTAACTGATTTTTTGTTAATCTGCTTAAAAAATACGACTGATCTTTTCTGTAATCTTTCCCTCGTTTAATAAAACAAACACCGTTTTTATCCATTATTTTTTTTGTATAATGCCCTGTTATAACAGTGGACGCATTATACTTATCGGCTAATTTCAGCAGTTCGGCAAACTTAAAGTTTCTATTGCAGTAGGCACATGGATTTGGAGTACTGCCGGATTTATATTTATCAAAAGAATACTTAAGTACAATCTTTTTAAATTTCTCCGAGCATTCCAGATAAACATGTTTAATGTTAAGAAAGCTGCAAATTTTTGCGGCATTAATTTCCTCAACCGAAAGGTCTTTATTACTTGAATTTAATAGAGTTACTGCAATAATATTATAATTCTTTTTTTTATATAAGGCTGTAGCAACGGATGAATCAACACCGCCGCTGAGAGCTGATATGACATTTTTAAAACCCATTTTACTTATTTCTATTATTATTATAGTTTTTTGCTTTTTTGACCCGAAATTCCCAGTAACTCAGTGCGTTACCGCATTCTAAGATAACATAGTACACCTGATAAAGGTGTAGTCGTTCTGATAAACGAGCAGCAACTGCATAATTCCTTCATGACAAACATACACAATGCAACAATGTATCCAATTCTGCTTAGTTAAAACTTAAATAAGTTATATAAAAAATTCGATAATTCCAATTTAATTTATATCAAGGTGTTGCTGTATTTAAATATATTATGTATAATAGTTAAAATAAAGTTGTAGATTTATAAAAAAATAACACAAAAAGGATATATATAGTTCAATGAAAATATTGATGTCTGGAATAACCGGCTTAGTAGGGAGTGCATTTGTTACTGAGCTTTTTCGAAATCGGGATGATGTTGAAATTATAGCTCTTGTGAGGGGAAAGGGCCCCGCAGGCGCCAAAGAAAGAGTTGACTCAGTTATTAAAGAACAGCTTAACTATGACAAAGAAGGAGGTTCAGCTGAAAAAATACTTAAAAAAATAACTGTTGTTCCTCATGTTGCACCTAATCCTTTTACAGAAGAACAGTTTGCATTATTCAGTGGAGTAGATACTATCTTTCATTGCGCCGCTGATGTTAATCTGGGTAAAGACAAAAAGGGGTTGACATATAAGTGCAACTTCGAAGGTACTAAAAATATGGTCGAAACCGCTAAAAAACTAAATGTAAATAAGTTACATTTTGTAAGCACAGCATATGTAGCCGGAAAAGCCCAGGGAATTATCAAAGAGGACGGTCTTGTTCCTAATAATGAGTTTAACAATCCATATGAAAGAAGCAAATATGACGCCGAGACTTTATTGAGGAATTCCGGTATACCTTTTAACATATACAGACCTTCAATTATCATCGGCAGCCTGTCTGATGGCAGAATCAGAAAACCCCTCGCTTTTTACAGGCTTTGTGACTTTATGGCAAAAATAAAAAAGCTTATGTCTGCAAAAAAATTCATGAGTCCAAAAAAAGAAATTTATCTGCCAATCAGAATTGAATCACATATGTCAAAAAGTGTATATTTTGTCCCTATTGATTATGTACAGAGAACTATTACTAATTTATTTTTAAAAGGGATAAAAAATAAGACTTACCACATTACAGGAGAAGGCCCGGCTTCTGTGAAGGACATACAGGATGTAGTCTGTTCAATACTGAAAATCAAAGGACTTAAAGTTGTTAAAGAAATTAAGAATCCAACCTCCACTGAGAGGCTGATGCATAAATATATCGGCGATCTGCTCCCCTACTTTTCAGCAGAAATGAAATTTGATATCAGCAATGTAAAAGAAGAGTTAGGAGAGAATGATCTAAATTGGGAAGTTTCTTATGATACATTATATGGAATACTGAAAGAATATTTTCATACCAGGTTCCCGGAACTGTTTTAAACTAATATTTAACCCTGGTACTGTTTTATACTTTTCTGAAACATTAATAATTATATCAGGGTAAGTCTTTTATTTAATTGAAAAAATATAGTCGATTTACAAGCAAATAAACGAATCTGTTTGTCACGTTATAGATATAGTCGAAAGCAGAGAAGATTTTTTATCATTCACCCTGCCTGCCGGTTATGAAAAAATAAGTTATATTTCCTGAATGTCACTGCTTGGGTTTTATATACCCAAAACGATTTGGTTTATATATCCGTATCGAATGATATGTTCGAAAAATAAAGTTTATGTCCAAGTTCATTTACGAAGGACAAAAACCATTCCGACTTCGTCTTCGCTATTGCGGAACTACGCCGGATTAAAAAAATCGCATACACTTGTGTATAACTTCAATAAAAAACCTCCGGGCGGCAGCAAATAATACCTGAATACAAATATAATCAGTTTTTTGTATTACTATTCGAAATCATCCAAAAGGCTGTACTCTTTAGGTGTCAGAAGCAGTTCGAGTTCATCTACATCATCATATTCCATTTCAAACAGCCAACCATCTTCATAACATGACAAATGTAGCGGTTTTGTATCATGTCTTAGAATATTATTTATTTTGGTCACCCGGCCGGTAAGTGGAGCATATATTTCCTGTACTCCACCGGGATAGTGAAGAATTCCGCATTCTATTTCCATTTCAAGCTCGTCATTTCTCCTTGGGAACTCTACTTCATCTATAGCTCCGAGAATATTTAAAAGTTCTTCAGTAACTCCTACAACGGCTGTATCCTCTTCTATTTTTAACCACAAGTGATATTTAGTATATAGCAAATCTTCAGGAAATAACATTCTCACCTCTTTTTTTTGTCTTTATAATTAGATGAAACAAAGTTTGAAGCCTTTTCAACAAACAATTAAATCATGCATTGATTAGGATATTATAAGTTAGCTGTAAGGATTTCAAATCCCAAAAAGACAAAACAAATAAATTATTTCACTTTTTCTTTTGCTTTAAAAGTAGTTCTGTAATTTCATTTTCGGTTTTGGGTGCATAAAAATAATACCCCTGGGCGAGTGAACAGCCAATTTTTGAAAGAAAATTAACCTGTTTTCTGTTTTCAACTTTTTCCGCTATTGTCGGTACTGAAAGAAAGTTTCCGAAAGCTATAATACTGTCAAAAGCTTCCTGCTGTTTCATCGCTTTTTTAATATCTTTTATGTAACTCTCATTAATTTTCAAAGAATGCAAGCGCAAACTCGAATGTTCTTTTTTTATAGACTGAAACTTGTTTGTTAAATCAGCCAGAGAAATTCTCGTATTAAAAAATTTTGCAAAATCAGCATATCTACTTTTTGATAAACTTACTTCAGGTGATGAAGAGAGCTCGGATATCTCAAATACAAGCTGTTTGTAATCTATATTATATTTATCAATAATCTTTAAAAAAGTATCTTCAAAACCTTTATCCCTTAACTGTGAAGGCGAAATATTTATAGTAATATAAATATCATTTATCCCTAACCTTGTCCACTTTGCAATTTGAGCACATGCAGAGTCCAGAGCCCATATACCAAGTTCATTTATTAAATCTTCCTTTTCAGCCTGGGGTATAAAATTTGCAGGTGGAATCTTGCCAAGAGGTGAAAACCATCTTAGATACGCTTCAACTCCAACTATTTTGTTGTATTTTAATTCCACAATAGGCTGATAATGCAATGTTAACTCTTTTTTCTTTATTGCATTTTTCAAACTAGGATTCCCCATGTCAATTACAGCTTTCTCTGTCCGCGATTTAATATTATTATATATTTTCATTTTTTTTTGTTTTTCCAGTGTTGCTTCGATAAAATTCAACCTTGCTATAAATTTAGCCGCAGTAGGACGCCGGACAGGATATGGTTCAAGCATTGATTCAATTAATTCTGCATATTCAGGGGCAATATCATTTCTTATGAGATCTATACTTACCGGCTGTTTATAAGGTATTTGTTTTTTCTCAGTACTATCTCCATTGGGTCTTCTGATTCTTGTATATATTATCTGGTCATCAGTATCACCTTCAAATGGATATTTCCCTGTTAATATATAATAAAGCATGACCCCAAGACTAAAAATATCACCTTTGTTCTCCTCTTTATTCTTTTCAGCCTTTTCGGGACTGATATAGTATTTAAGTTCCGGAAAAGAAGTTTTTATTTTTGTCTTATGTAAATAAGTAACTCTGCTTATAAGAAGATTTTGTATTTTAACTTTTCCTTCATTGTCAATTATGATATTATCCGGGCATATATTGTGATGAACAAAGCCTTTATTATGCAGATAATTCAAAATGCTTCCAATAGTTTTAAAAGCACCGAAGACACTTTCTGCCTCAAACTCCCCTAACTCGTTTGGATTGTAATCGGAAAATTTAAAATATTCAAAATCCGGTTCTGTAGTGTAAAATGTATTTTCCAGCTCCCCATAATCCAGAATTGGAGGAATACCGGAATGTTGGAGAATATGAAAAATATCACTTGTTTCATTTTTACAGTATCCTAGACAATCACGAAAACCGGAAAATTTTTTCTTAAGAACTGTAAGAATTATATTTTTTTTACTTTTTGAATCATACCCCTTATATTTGTAAAAAAAATCATGCTCTTCAAGCACTTCGGTAAGCTGAAAGTGTCCATAAATCATAGGAACAATGAGTTCTGTATTGCATTTTCTGCATTTTATTCTGGTAAACGGCTGCAGTTTTTCAAAGTTATTAACTGTATTACAATTAGGGCAAATTCCCGAAACCATATTAATTCTCCTCTAAACAAAATAAATTCATTTTGGATATTGTTCTTTTAATTCTCGTTCAAACATATTATAATAATTCAAATATTAAAATAATTTGTTCTATAATTTTATATCCCGATTATTTTTAAATTAATCTGCAATCAGTTAAGTAAAAATGCAATTCACTGTATATTTAAAAAATAAAAAATTTGGCCCGGTCAATCGCTCCGTTTTGGCAAAATGGGTCAAAGAGGGTAGAGTACTTCCAAATACTAAAATAAACAACATCTCAGAAGGACGCATTTACAGAGTACGGGATTTAAATTTTCTGGAAGATGCTTTTGACTGGCAGGCGAAAAGTTTTGAGTCGCCACTGGCCGGGAATCCCGACCTCTCAGAAAATTTAGCTGAAGATTTTCAAAATAACGGCGAAGATTTTACTCGAAGATGTACTAAAACTGTTCCCGCTCCTTTTTATATTAGACTCGAAGCAGCATTTTTTGATGTATTAATACTCATATCAGTGAATTTACTTATCGCAATTGCAGTTTTGTCTCAACAACTGAATAATTCCGATATATTTCCCTATATTACAATTCCAATAATTTTTTTTACTGTAATAATTTACTATACTTTCTGCCTAAACTTTTTTAAATGCACATTAGGTATGAGAATCTTAGGATTAAAGTTAATTTCATTTAGAGAAACGGCCCGAGAAAAAAAAATATTCAGGGTGTATATATATACGATGATTATGATTGTCTGCTTTTTTCTGAATTTAATAACTGTTGTTTTATTAAATACAAGGTGGCTCTGCCAGGATATCATTACCGGTATGACAGTTTGTAAATAGGATTTTACTGCTCCCTAGTAATTTCCTTTAAAAAAAGCAACAGTGCAATAGTTTTTATGTCAATATTCCTGAATATTATAAAAAAAAACAAAAACTAGTTTTAGTTTTATATGTTTTTTTATTACAGTATTTGCAACTTTAAAAATTTGATTTATATTCGTAAGCTCTGTTTTAAGGTTAGATTATTATAAATTAAAATTAATATAACAGTTTTAAAGGAGAACGTTTAATGTATGCGATAATAGAAACAGGCGGAAAACAGTATAAAGTAAATTCAGGAGATATTATCAATATAGAACGACTGGAAGATAATGAGCCGGGTAAAAAAATAGAATTTGACAAAGTACTTGCTGTTGGTGAAGGTAATGATTTAAAAGTTGGCACCCCTTACGTAAATGAAGCAAAAGTTGAGGCAGAAATATTAGAAGAATTTCGCGGCAACAAAGTTATTGCTTTTAAAATGAAAAAGCGCAAAGGGTATCGCAAGACTAAGGGTCACAGACAAAATTTATTGAAAGTAAAAATATCAAACGTAACAGTATAAAAATTACAGTTAATACATATTTTTATTTCAAGCAGCTTTAAGCTGCTTTTTTTTTACCTATACAACAGTTTTTTTTCATTTTGATTATTTTTATTTAATGCTTATCTTTAATATAATAGTTTACAAAATTAAATTCAGAAATTGAAGGTTGGATTTATATGAGACCTTACGGAAAAGTCTTAAAGGGAAATTTAAATCAAATTGAACAAGATTTTGCTGAGTTTTCAAATATCAAGCTCGATTTAAATCTATTAAGTGAGCAGCAAGGTTCTCATGAATTAAATCAAAAACAGCATACTATATCAAAAGAAGTGATGGTTTCCGGAAAAGGAACCTTTAACAGTAAAAAAAACAGAACACTTAAGTTTTGTCCGACAGACAAAGAGGGCTGGTGGTTTAAGAGAACAGATATTTCAGGGCAGAATCTTATAAAGGTTGATTACTCCAACGCATCAACTGCAAATTTTGGCGGAGTAAACAATATAACCCTCAGCAACAGCCAAAACAGTGACGCATTCGTCAGGCTTACCGAACACATTATTGCCTTGAAAACAGCTGTTGGAATAGATAATCTTATTATCGAAATAAATTCCATGGACCCCCCCTTATTTAATAAAGGAAGTATCGATATTATTGAAACATTAAAGAAAGCAGGTCGAAAAAAACAGGATAAAAAGCTAAAATACCGCAGCGTAAAAGAAAGAGTTATTATGGGATTCGGAAATAGAGGTTTTTTAATGCTCGAACCACCCCAGAAAAATAACAAAACGCTGGAAATAGACTGTGCGATCAATTACCCGGATAATATTATCGGGAAACAAAGAATTAGGATTCCTGTAACAGCAAAAATTTTTAAAAAAGGCGCTGTAGCAAGGACAAATACTTCTTTGAAACATGCAGCTTTATGTAAAACCATCGGTAAACTGCACCCTTCTACATCTAATCTCGGTTATAATTCAAAAAATGTTTTAATATTTGGTAAAAAAAAGTACTACAATACTCCGAGGCTTATAGAAAACAATAAAGTGCTTGAACCAATCTGGCATAGAGCAGTGTTGGACCTGCTTGCCGCAGCAGCTTTAATCCCTGACGGTATTCTAATAGGTAAGCTTACTTCATATAAAGCAGGCCATACCCAGGACGTCGAATTTATAAAAGAATTATACAATAACGAAATGCTTGTTAGATGCTAAAAAAGGAAAATTGGAAATTATTTAATGACATTAAACATTCTCCCTATGAAAATATGGCTATAGATGAGTCTATACTTGAGGAATGTTTTAAAATAAAAACACCTATACTAAGATTTTACGGGTGGGATAGAAAATCCGCTTCTGTAGGTTACATCCAGAAATTTTCCGCCGTTCCTGAAAACCTGGGTTATACGGTAGTAAGACGCCCTACAGGAGGAGGTGTCGTTTACCACGATATAGATATGACCTATACTGTAACAGTTCCTAAAGGACATTGGATAGAAAATTTAAACAGAATCGAAAGCTATCATATAATCCACAAAACTATTATTAAATCTTTTTACTCTCTTGGAATAGAAAGTTCTCTCGTAAATTATGATACTAAAAATGAGAACAGAATGACTACACAGTGCTTTGTCTCTCCAACAAAATATGATGTTGTGCTTAACAATGAGGTTTCATCAAAAGCGGCCGGAGCTGCCCAGCGAAGAACTAAACACGGTATTTTGCATCAGGGCAGCATAGTTTTAAAAAGTATTGACATAATTAAACCGAATTTGAAGGATAAAATAATTCAGTCATTTTCAGAGGACCTCTGTATTAAATTTGAAGAATTTACCTTGAATGAAATATTAAAAACAAAAATAAAAGAGCTTGTTGAAAAAAAATATTCTTCCGATAAATGGAATAGAATGCGTTAATTTAGAACTATTCGGAAAAAGTTAATGCTCTACAAAAGCGGTTTATATCTTTTTATGAGATATACGACGCTGCAATATCAATTATTTATATAATTTAATTTTTTATATTATGCCAAATTTAAAATCCAATAATGTTTTTCTAATAAAAAACAGCTACTGGCTTATCCCGCTTGTTGCAGCTCTTTTTGTAAGATTATTTTTTTTTAATTACTTTATTACTTCTCCATTCAGCTTTTATCATATGATCGAAGGCCTGGATATGTATACTATTTACAGCAGATTCCCGTATTACACTCCGAGTATCTATTCTCTATTTCTAAGAATTCTCAGCCTGTTATTACCTGAGGCATATTTTGTTAATGGAATTATTTTTATACAATTAATAATGGGGATTTTAACATGTCTTCTGACTGTATTTATTTGTTACTATTTATGTCGGAATAAATTGGCATCATGTATTTCAGGGGTTATCTTCAGTGTTTATGGACCTGTTATTATTTATGAGGGCTTTATTCTTAAGGATTCCTTTTATTTATTTACTGCGACTTTTGTTCTTTTTATATGTTTTTATATTGCAGCAAAGAAATTTTCCGGCTTAAGTGTTTTCACACTCGGTATTATGCTGTTTATACCTGCTTTTATCAGGAGCATTGGTAGTTTCTTAGCCCTGCTCTTATGCTGCTGGTTTTTGTATACTCTGATAAATTTCACAGTTAGAAATAGAACAAATCTTAAGGAAAAGTTTTCTTTTATTATTTTCAGGCTGGCGTTTTTCCTGCTTGGAACAGCCATTACAATCAGTACAATATATTTTTCTTGCGGCAAAACACTGCCGGCTATAGTTTCTTCATACACTAATTTGTCTTATTACTACACAGTGGGACAACAAAAAGATTTTAAAAGTATAAATACTCCCCACACAAATATTACCACCAAAAACAGCAAAATAAAAAATGCACAAAATAAATCAGTTACTTCATATCTTTTCAGCTACATGGAAAATTACAAAGATTTTATAAAAAACTACCTCCGTAATTTTCTATTTACATTCAGAGCCTATGAAATTCCCAATAATGTTAACTACTATTTTATAAGGAAATTTTTATTCCCGGTCAGCTTCATGCCTGGACCGATTATTCTATTCCCTTTTGCTCTGGCCGGTTTACTTTTTATATTCATATATAGGAAAAAGTATAATAATACTGTGCTGCTTCTGCTTTTTATACTGCCGGTTGCTGCAGCCTGTACTTTTTTTGTTCCGATAGCCAGATACCGTATAGTGCTAATCCCGGTTATGGCTGTAGGAGCCGGGATTCTATTAAAGAATTTATTGTGTTTTCTGTTTGACAGAAAGTATATAAAACTTTTTTTTGCATCAATAACGGTAGCCATATTTGCTTTATTACAGTATATGTCCATGGAAAATAACTATTATAGGGCATCTGACTATGTAGCTTATGGCCAGGCTATGAGATGGCAGAACAGCAAAAACCCTTTGATCCTGCCACTTTTTAAAAAAGCTTTCACTATTAGACCGGATTTAAAATTCACTAAAAAAAATCTCATAATTGAATGTTTAAGAAACGGAAATTTCAATTCTGCGAAACAGCTTCTTCAACCTGAATACAAAAAAAATCCGAGAAACTTTGATACTGCAATAAATTATGCTTCGTCACTCCTTGGCTGTAAAAAGTTTAACAAGGCATATGAAGTTCTTTCTAATATAGAAAAAACTGATTCACCCGAAAGAAAAAAGAAACTCTACTTCAATTTAGGTGAGTATTACTTTCTGACAGGACGTTATAACAAAGCAAAAAACTGCTATACAGTACTTTTAAATTTAACTGATAGTCAAAATATTCATGCTCGAGAGGTTGCAGAAAAACGGCTGTTGCTGATAAAGCAGAACATAATGGAAAAATAATACATGTTGCAGGATATTATTTAATTAATTTAAAAATAATGAAAATAAAACTTGCAAATGAGTGTTAAAATAGATATTCTAACTATAAAGTATAGTTAATTATGAATGTTAACAATAATAACAAAAGTATTTTTTAATGCTTAGTTTTTAAGACAGGTGGAGGTAAAAAAATGCTAAGTTTTGCTGAAGAAATTTATTTATTGGCACTGGATGATGTTACAGGTAAAATTTCTACTTACTCCGAAGAAGTTTCTTTGAGTTATGCTTTAATAGGAGCTGTTCTATGTGAACTTTCGTTTATGAATAAAATAGACACAGATCCAGATCATTTATATGTTATTGATAAAGAACCGACCGGCAACAAAATCCTTGACTTTGTGCTCAAAACTATTTCTGAATCCGAAAAGCCTATGCCTATTTCATACTGGCTGAAAGTTTTACTTTCAGATGCTTCGAGAACTGAAGATTTAGTTTTAAACCATCTTATTGAAAGAGGTATACTGAAAAGAGTCGATGAAAGGATATTCTGGGTCTTCCATACAAGAAGGTATCCTGTTATTAACAACAAAGAAATTAAAAATGTTGAAGAACGTTTAAGAGAGCTTGTTCTCGGAGATGAAATACCTGAACCACGTGAAGCAGTTCTTGTAAGCTTAGTTCAGGCATGTAACCTTTTCGAGGATATACTTTCACCAAGAGAAAAGAAAAGAGCAGAAAAAAGGATCCAGGCAATTGCCAAGCTCGACATTGTCGGTAGAGAAGTTGTTGAAATGATAAAGGAAATTAAAAATTTCAACCCAAGTATTTTCTGTTAAAATAATCACATCCTTAAAAGCGGAAATTCCCAAAGAGTTTTCGCTTTTTTTATGCCTCAGCATAAAGGAATCTCATATCATTTTTCCTAAAAGTAGTTTTCTCTTTATCATAAATATTTAAAAGTAACAAGCATATTTTGCGGTTACCTTTCACCAGGTCTCTAAATTCAGAAACAGTTATTCCCTTACCTGGATCTTTTCTTAAAAATTCAATAAGTAAATTTCTACAATAGTCAACTATTTTTGAATGAATATATGAGTCGTCTATAAAGTATAATCTTTTTTGTCCTGCAAGGTGTTTTAATATTTGCTGCATTTGAGTTTCGGATATATCCGCTTCTCTACAGTAAGCTTTTAAATTATTCAGAATCGGTACACTCATGTCACAGTTTAAAATATATTTTTCGATAGCCTCTATCTGCCCTCGCAGTTGCGGGGATATGTCGATCTTATGTGTTGACAATATCCATGTTCCTTCAGAGTAACTAACCTTGCCTTCCGTTTTTAGCTTATTCAATATATATTCTGCAAGCTGAAGCCCACATTTAAATTTTAAAAGTTCAGCCTCTCTTGCAATAGCCTTTGTTGTTAATCCTTTCTCAGATAGAGGAAGTTTTATATGATGTTTTTTTATAATATTCGGTATACTTTTATATTTTTGCCTCAAGACATTTCTATATACTATAATATTTCTATTAATTATGGTAAACTTTTGGGAGTCGGCATGAATATATTTTTTAGTCTCTGAAGGTGAAAAATTTTGAATTTCAGCAATTGTTTTATAATCGGTTACTCCCTGTTTCTTTTCTAACTCTGTCGTTATTATTCCACTAAAACCTTTCTTATCAATTTCGGAGAAAAGATTATACAGCTTTAATGTTTTTTTCCGATGTTTCAAAGGTGCCGGATCAAGTATTTTCCCAAATCCGATAGTTTTACTTTCTGAAGTATTACGCAAAATAAATCTGTTTTCGCATCTTGTTATGCATTTCTTCTCTAAAAATATCTGAACATAATAACTTCGGTCATTATTATACATATCACATTTTTTTTCAAATAAAACATGAATCTTTACATGTGTGTTTAAACTTCCTAAGAGAAGGGCCGCATTAACAACATATTGAATTTTGTTATTAGCCTTAGTAACTGATGACACAGAATACTCCGAATCAAAAAATGTAATAACAGCATCGATGATACTTGTGCTGCGTAGAAATCTGTCTGATAATACAGTTTTTCCTTTCAAATCATCCTTTTTAATACCGGTTATATTAATAGCAGCCCTTTCGCCGGGATAAACAAACTCTGCGAAATTTTTGTACTTTTGAATACTTCTGATTTTAGCTTTTTCTTTATTGAGTGTAGGAAGTAAATATACTGAATTATTTATGTTTAAAGTTCCTGTTGAAACGCTTCCTGCTATCACAGTGCCTGTACCTTTTAAAGAAATAATCCTATCGATATTCATAGTAAATGGTGCATTTTCTGAATATATAACAGTTGTCTCATTTATAATTAATTCAGTTAAATTATAAATTTCTTTTTTAAGATTGTTTATCCCCTTGCCTGTCTTTGCGGATACTTCACAAATCTTAGCATCTTTGAGAAATGTATTCTCTACCAATTCTTTTATCTCTTCTTTAGCAAGATCAACAAGGTCAGGCTCAACCAGGTCTGTTTTAGACAGTACAATGATTCCATGTTTAACACCTAAAGCATTGATTATTTTTAAATGCTCTCTTGTCTGGGGCATTATTCCGCTGTCAGCTGCAATTACGAGCAGAACCAGGTTAATTCCTGAAACACCTCTAACCATTGTGTTAATAAAATCTTTATGGCCGGGAACATCAATTACTCCAATAGTGTAGCCGTTGGGGTGAGTTAAATAAGCAAATCCGAGATTTATTGTAATTCCACGTTTCTTCTCTTCCTTATGTGTATCGCATTGAATATCTGTTAATGTTTTAATTAATGCAGTTTTACCGTGGTCAATATGCCCGGCAGTTCCTAAGATAAAATTTGTTTTGGATCGGTCTTGCTTCATAAATCAAATTTGTTTTTTTTAAATACAAATAATTAAAACTATATCCTCAAACAAAGAAATTTCGAGAATATTTAACTTTAGATATACAAAAACTCTGCACAAACTGTATAATTTTTTTCAATATATTCAGATGTAAAAGATCACATAAGCTCTAACAAAAAATCAATGCTCTTGAATTTAGGATTATGCTTTCATAATCAACAGCCGTCGTACAGAAATTGCTGTACTATGGCCGACAAAGAAGGATCGATTTCCTCCACAAAATATACAGGATCCGTTGCGGAGGAACCAGTCCCTGATTCCGTAAACGAAGCAAAATCAATTAATTTTGTCTTAATTCAATGACATTGAATAAAAAAATAATTAACAGTATGGGCCAGTTTTAAAAATTAATCCTGGATGTGCAGCCAAAAAACATTTGATATTTAATAACTATGCTGTGTTAAAAATAAAATAAAAAGTGATGAATAGAACATTTTGATGATCAAAAGCTTTTGTTTATTTGTTGAATTGCTGATTCGTTTAATCGTTTGAATCATATTGCGGCAGGAATTCAAGCGGAACAGGAACTTTGCCCTTCAATGTTTTAAATACGGACGCATGAAATTATAAAATGCAACAAAACCATTTTACCAGTTTTAAAATATTTGTTTTCAGGAGAGCGTCTCCTTGTTTTTAAATTAGAGCTTATGGCATTGAGACTTCTCCTGATTTTATAGCATAAAAACATAGAAAAATCAGCGGAAAAGCATTTTCTGAGGAAAGTAGAAATCTTAAATTGTGTTTTGGGCCTAAAAAGCTCAACAAATAAACAAATACACAAATAAACAAATAACCGCACCTTGTGCGATGTTTTGAGATAATTTTATTTATAAAATTTAGATAAAACCTAAATATATAAAGGGAAGGTTTATGAAAAGAGAAGGTTTTGCTTCAAGGCTCGGTATGATCGCAGCTGCTGCCGGTTCTGCTATTGGACTTGGTAACATCTGGAGATTTCCATATATAACTGGAAAAGGAGGCGGTGCAGCTTTTATAGTAATATATCTTATATTTATAGTGTTTATCGGTATGTCATGCCTTCTGACGGAATTTGTAATAGGTAGACGGGGACAAAGTGACGCTATCGGCTCTTTTCTCAAGCTTTCTCGAAACAAGTACTGGTCTGTAGGAGGGTGGTTGTGCGTTATTACAGTATCATTAATTTTTTCATTTTATATTGTAGTTTTCGGATGGACGATTAATTATCTTGTTAAATCTATATTTAATATATTCGCAGATAAAACGCCTCAGGAAATCGGTATACTTTTTTCGACAACAACTTCATCTGTATTTTCACCTATCGTATATGCATATATAGGATTAGGCATAACCGCCTTTGTAGTTGTAGACGGCATTGAGCACGGCATCGAAAAATGCTCAAAAATATTAATGCCGTTATTATTCGCGCTTATGGTAATCCTGCTGTTACGTTCTTTAACTTTACCCGGCGCCGGTAAAGGTATTGCTTTTTTATTGAAACCGGATTTTTCTAAAGTCACTACAGAAGTTATTTTAATTGCACTTGGTCAGGCTTTTTTTACATTAAGCCTCGGAGCCGCGGTCATGATAACATACGGTTCATATATTAACAAAAAAGAAAGAATGGGTTCTGCAGTCGTTCAGATTTGTTTTATAAACTGTTCAATTTCTCTTCTCGCGGGATTTGTCATTTTCCCGGCAGCCTTTACTTTCGGAATAAACCCGGGAGAAGGGCCGGGCCTTGCATTTGTAACTTTACCCAATATTTTTCAGCAAATGACTGGTGGATATTACTTCGCTATTATATTTTTTCTACTATTGACTGTTGCTTCATTGACATCGACCATTTCAATGCTTGAAGCAATAGTCGCATGTATCAGAGAACAAATAATGTTAACAAGGAAACAGGCTATTGCAATCGGTATAACAATTGTTGCAATTCTCTGTATCCCATGCTCGCTTTCATTCGGTCCTATGAATAACACAAAAATATTCGGTCATACATTTTTTGATATCTGTAATCTTATTACTTCAAATTACGGTATGCCTATCGGCAGTCTTATTTTCGTTTTTTTTGTAGGTTGGTTTTTTGGGAAAGATAATGTTAAAGATGAATTATCAAATAGCGGAAAACTGCCAGTAAGGTACTTTCCTTATTATTTATTTACAATAAGATTTATAGTGCCTATAGCAATTTTAATAATTTTTCTTACTAAGCTCGGGGTCTTTTAACTTTATACTTTGGAATTTAACTTTTTTATTTCTCATTTTTCATTCCCGTTATATTCCCATATATATAAACAATATTTAAAACTTTTGATTTGGACATTCCACCCGGATTAAGACCGGGCGCCCCTTCCGGTACAGAAGTTTTCAGCTTTTTAAAATACTCTTTCCATATTTTGAAAATTTGTTTTGTGCCGGGTTTTCTAAACGTCATTGGGTGAAGCTTGAAAAGCATTTTTCCCATATTAGCTTTTTTAAAACAATAATAAACAAGCTGTGAACAGTAAAAAGCTTTATTGTCTTTAATATTGAATGTATCATTATAAGGTAGGCCTACTAAACTCTTAGCTGTTTTTACTGCCTTAGGAACTAACTTTATATACTGTGTTTTTACTCTTCCGACAATTACTCTTGGACGATTTCTATCATCTTTACTACGTTCCAGAAATTTTTTTAATGGAGTTTTCCTTACTTTATCTTTTGCTTCAATAATATATGGTGTCCTACTGTAAAAAGCTAAAATCCCTACGTGTGACAATTTTGCTCCTTTATAACCAGAAGTTACAGATTGAACAGCTTCTGTAAAGGGATTTTTTTTTCCTTCCTGAAAAAAGATATCTCCATTTTCAGGAGTGTAGCTATGGAAAAGGCTGCTTTTCTCAATATGTGCAGCAAAAGCAACAAAAACATTATTTAGTAAAAATACACCGAAAATAATTTTCAATAACAATTTTCTGTAAGACATTAAAAAGTTCTCCTTTGTTTATTTTATTTGCATAACTCCAGCATCTGTTTAAAAGTAAAACAGTTTTTATGGGGTTTCCTGTTGTACGGTTACTCTCATTGCAATATAATTTCTTTAAGATTTTTTTAATTTTTTTATATATAAGTTATATTTGCCCTTTTTTGAAAAGATCTCTGATTTTTGAAAAATATTGAATACAAAAGACGGTGCATCTAAAAGGTTACTTGTATCCTGGATGTTTTTAATATATTTTATCTTCTATATTTCGATTTTAACATTCGATACAGGTCATACCGTATGGTGTGATGGATAAATAAATTTAAAGGTATTTGTATATCACAAAATAAATCTATTTTTTATAAATTATCTCACGAATTTGTATTATATTAATTTTATGTTAAAAAGAGAATAATAAAATGTCTGAAAAAATAAAAAATGTGATTGCCATTGACGGTCCTGCTGCCTCCGGCAAGAGTACTATTGCACAATTAGTGGCTGAAAAAATGAAGGCCTACTATATTAGCACTGGAAATATGTATAGGGCAATTGCTTACAAAATTCTCGAAAATAATATCAAAGCTGAATCTGCAGAGGAAGAGACTTTCGAGAAAGTACTTAGCAATATTAAACTGGACTTTAAAAAAGATTCTGATGACAACCTGATTATGATATTGAACGGGAAACCGCTCGGCCAAGAAATTAGAAAACCGGAAGTTGCAAATATTGTCAGTTATGTAGCTAAAAGTCCTGCAGTAAGAAAATGGCTTCTTGATAAACAAAGGTCTCTCACCCATCTGGGTCTAATTGTTATCGAAGGACGCGATATAGGGACTGTTGTTTTCCCGGATGCAAAATTTAAATTTTTTCTTACTGCATCTCCCACTGTCCGAGCAAAACGCAGATTAAAGCAGGATGGGGAAAATGCTTCAGATGCTACCGTGGAAACTGTTTCAAAAGCTATAGCACAAAGAGATAAAATTGATTCAAACAGAAAAATAGCACCTCTAAAACAGGCAGATGATGCTGTGCTTGTTGACAGCAGTAATATGAATAAAAATGAAGTAGTTGAGTATATTGTATCTAAAATCAATACATAATAAAATTCTAAAGAATCAAACAAACGATATTTCACGTTTTTTTGTCATAATCATAAAAAACAGAGATCTCAGTTTCATATCAAACATTTTTTTGGGACAATAAGTCTCTTATTATACCAAAGTTTGTGTTATAATAAGCCCATTTTATACCAATATTATTAATGGTATGAATAATGCTTCATTATAAAATAAAAAGGAGGTATAAAAAATGAAGGAAGAAGAAAAAATTAATTATAAAGAAAGAGCAAGGACTATCGTTAAAAATATAATAGAATTAAACAAATTATTTAATACTCAAATGTATGCCCCGGAAATGTCCATATATAATAATGACGAAAACGAAAAAAATAAAAAAACAGGGACCGTCCGTTAGTCTCGTATCATACATGAGTCGAGACAAACTAAAAGCATTAATTTATTATGTATAATAATTTCAAAAGTTAAAATAGTAAAATTTAAAAAGGATTTAAGTTATGGCTAAAGTCACATTAAAAGGTACACCGGTTTCAACATTTGCTAATTTACCGGAAACGGGAACAGATGCTCCCGATTTCAAATTTGTAAAACGAGATTTATCTGAAATTACACTTAAAGACTGCGAAGGTAAAAGAATTGTTTTAAATATATTCCCGAGTATTGATACTCCCACATGTGCTATGTCAGTCAGGCAGTTTAATAAAAAAGCAACAGATATCCCGAATACAACAGTCATCTGTGTTTCGGCTGATTTACCATTTGCAGCCCAAAGGTTTTGCGGTGCGGAAGGAATTGAAAATGTTGAAACCGGATCTGTTTTCAGGTATCCCGAGTTTGGCAAAGATTATGGTGTCGAATTCACTACCGGCCCTTTAGCAGGTTTACTGTCCAGAGCTGTTGTTGTTATAGATAAAGAAGGAAAAGTGATATACACTCAACAGGTCCCGGAAATAGCGGATGAACCAAATTATGATTCAGTACTGAAAGCCTTAAAAGAATAAAAATATTTTAAAATTCATGTAGATATTAAATGATAAAAATTATCTATTTCATTGTTTTTAAGACAGCAGGATACAAGGTTTCTGAACTTTTTTAAAAGTTCTGCTTCAGTCATCGGATTATTACTGCCGCCTTTTGCTTCTACAATGCCGGAAGTAGTTGTTTTACCGGAATCCAACACGATTTCAACTTCTGATGAGCACACTTGCGGGAAATTTTTATCGAAACGTTTATCGGCTTTAACTACAATTTTCGGGATAAATTTAATTAATTTCTGATCAGAGTAATTACACTCCATAAGCTGTTCGGGCCAGAACTTACCGAACAGAACAGTAGAAGCTACGGGAAATGATATATTATACTGTGCTTCAATACTGTTTTCGGGTATTGTTGAATTCAGAGCAGCACTTTCCCTGAATGTATAAATTATTATTTTTTCAATTTTGTCCGGTGAAATTTTATTATTTTTCAGTATTTTAAGGACTCCGGTTATTCCGGGCTGGGCCCACCTGCAACATGCATACGGCTTAAAATAAAGTTCCATAATGTTATAATATTTACCTATTGAATCTATGTGTTTACTATATTTTTGGTAACCAAGCAAACTTGGGCAGCCTGTAAAACCTTCCCTGGCCATCAATGCTGGAGAAACGCCTGCCGTGCATCCCCAGCCTATTCCGTCCTTACACATAGAAGGAGTATCAATACACCGCATCATTGGATTTACCGGAGCCTGCCATTCGGCAATACCGAGAGAATTGTATACTTGTTCTGTGCTGAAGCCTGAAAGTTTAGCTGTTACTGCTGCAGAAGTAATTGAGCCCCAGGTGCCTGAACTATGATATACGGGATAACAATCAATCGTGCCATATTTCTCCGGCCCTTGTTCCGATTTCGTAACCAAGGATTACTGCTTCAAGTAGTTCCTGGCCGGAATTGCAATTATGTTCAGCTGCAGCTATAGCAGCCGGAACAACAGCAGCGCCCGGGTGGCCTTTTGCGGGACGGTAGCCATCATCAATATCAATTGCATTTGTTGAAACGAATTTGCAAACGCAGCACCTATTAAATTTGCCTTCCCTCCTCCTGCTCCGATAACAGTCAGGCTACCGGAATAATATTTCTGTGCAAAGCTTGCCGCGAGCTGTGAAGACCTGGATGTAGTGCCGGCAAAAACTGCACCCAGTAAATCAAGAAAACAGAATTTTTGCATGTTTTCTGACCTTTTCCGGAACATTGTCATAGGAAAAATCTTTAATTTTTTCCGAAAGCCTGTAGTTTTGTTTTTTCAGAGTCATGAATTATTTTTTTTCGAAACTGAAGAGTATCTTCCACAGGGAATAATTGCCGGTTTTCACTTTTTGCCTTAAAGGAGAATACCTGTAGTAAGAACTGCTTAAAAGTATTAACCAGAAAATTAACAGCATAATTCCGGTTAATAGTCCAAAACCTTTGGCTACTAACATAGGAGTAAGTGATACTATAATAATTTCGAATATTGCAATAAAAACATATGCCATACCATATTTATCAAGTGTTTCTGTCCTAAACTCAGGATCTACGATTCTAAGCAGTGTAATCCCCATAGAAACAACACCGGTTGTCCAGCCGTAAGTAAATATTCCTCTTTCAAACCAGTATTTTTCAAAGAAATTTTTAGATATGAAAAATAGATAAAATAAGGAATATGAAATACCAATTAATATTAAAATTATCAAAGGAATCGCATATTCAACAACTATATTCGGATCAATAGCTGCTATTCCAAAACCGACAAGATAATCAGTGGATGTACTTCCGATACGAGTGACAGCTTCCTTGTCAATATACCTGGCCATTTTTAATAACTTCATAATAAAGACAAGCCCAACTCCCGCCAGCATAGAAAGACACATCATTGCAGGTGTATAACCCGCAAGGTAAATTCTAAGAAAGTGGTAGGAATAATATCCGCCGGCTGTAGCTATCAGAATCAGGCAAAAATGCCAGGCCAAGGGATCAAGAGCTATTGAATGCACTGTAGCCATGCCTAACGGTTTAGTTTCTTCAGCAGGAATAAAACCGGTTTTCATATGTTCAGGAAGGTCTGAAGTTGTTTTTATTATCTTAGTCTGACCTATGCGTACTGCTATGTTAATCAGAACAATTCCCCCGAATACACTGGAAAGTATTCCGATAGTTGCAAAGGTCTGACCAATAGTTAAGGCTTCAGCCCAACCGCTAATCTCCATCAAAGAACCGCCAATTGCCGCTGCATAACCGTGCCCGCCGCAAAACCCTGCAGGCATTAATAAAGTAAATCCATTATGCAGTTCCGGAAAAAAGAAATGAAAAATTATCCCACCGATAGTTAAAGCCATTGCAAACTGACCTACTTCAGCGGCTAGGTTTAGAAAAAAAACATTTCCACAGTCATCGATAACCCTTTTAAGTGAAATTTTTCCTGCACTTTGTCCTAAAAATAAAGAACCAAAAAGAAATACTATAAGTAAATAAGGATAATCACTTATATCATTACTGAAAGGTATTATATTAAAAAAATGTTTACCGCAAAATAAACCCAAAAAACCGGCCATAACGGACGACGGCAGAAAAAGGTTCTGCATCATTCGCACCTTAGATCTTAAAATCTGAGCCACTACAAGCAATAATGACATTAAAGCAAAGTCCATCATCATATTATACGGTGTAAATACCATAATATCTCCCCCTGTTTAATTTACTCAACTTACTAATCTATACACACTACAATTGATTTTTATTTATCCATCATGACTTGTGCTGTATAGCCTAAGGAAATTTTCTTAAAATAAATCGTTAACATGTAATATATAATTCTTGTCGTTTACACTCCAATAATCCGGAAATTTTACAATAATTAAACCCGTTCAAATGCTTGCACCTATATTATTTTCTGTTTAAATAATAAAACTTTACAATATTTTTCGTTTTTTTCTGAATATATTCTAAGTGTTTAGCTTTTAAATCGAGCCCCGTAAAAACCAGTAGAGCCCCTGACAAAACTTTATTATCTTTCGACGTAACAGGATATCTAAACCAGGAGTTCAAAATAATAACTTTATTATATCTCAAATTTTTAATTAGATTATACTTCACTAAATCCACTGAAGATTTCAAGTTTAGAGGAAAAGAAGCAAAAATAATTTTTTTGTTGATATCTCCATCTATTTTTTTCAATTGTTTTAATTTATAAACAAACAGTTTATTCCCCTTATGTTTAAATATTTTATATGAATCAGATAAAACTATTTTACCTATATTCCCTTTGATATTTATTCCCTCAATAAATCCTTTTGTCTCGTAGACTGCTATATATTGTGTTTTATAGGAAGGCAGCCTGATATAATTTTGTGTTATAGAATACATATTCTTATAACTAGCAGGCAGGCCATCTCCGGCCGGAAAACTTATATAATAATTTTTTGGTAAATTTTTACATAATACATTGTATATTTTTTTAAAGTCAGGAGGTGTCCACTTTTTTAATTGCTTTGGAAAAACATTACTAACCCACAACAGGGATACAGCAACAACAACAAAACTTAATATTTTTTTGTTATTTACCAATATTTTCATATAATAAAAAAAACTTCCACATGAAGAAACAATAAAGACAGGAATTAAAGGCAAATACACTCTATTAGGACCGCTTTTAAACAATACTGCAGTGAATAAGATAAAAATATAAATTAACAATGCTCCAAAACAGACAAATCTAGTGCGTTTTAAAAATAACCCAAAAAATGTCAGTAAAAATAATGGTATCAGTACAACATTATATGTTAACCTACGAAAAAAAAACCAAAAAGAATTTAGACTATCTATTGAATTTCCAAAGCTTTGTGCGGCTTTAAATTGATTATAATTTAAAAGCAGCCAGGAAACTATTGCAATATAGGACAATATAATTAAAACAAATTTCTTGTTCGAAACTAAATCAACTATCATACATCTAAAATTTAGTTTTTCTCTGTTTCTCCAAACTCTAAAAAATTTTATCAAATATAGAGCTGTAATTGGGATAATAAACAAAACTGAAGTAGGCAATATTAACACAGATAGGATTGGAAGTAAAAACAGTCCAAAAAACATAACTGAAAATTTATTTCTTTCTGAAGTTTCTAAATATATCAGAAAATATGCATAGAGCACAATGATGAATGTCTGAATTTCATAACCTCTTGCAGTCTGGGAATAATGCACCAAGGCACCGTTAAATGATACTAAAATTAAGACTAAAAAAGCAATTACTTTATTATGAAAAATCCTTTCACTAAGAAGAGCTGTGAAAATCATTAACAAAAAGCCTGCCAGCAAGACTGGAAATCTAATTGCTAAATTGTTTACACCAAAAAAGGCTGTTGATATTTTTATAAGCAAACTATTCAAAGGATGATTATTTGGAGTGGCTAGTTCTGTGAAGATTATATGCAGAGATTTGCTGGAATAATTACTTAATGTCCAAATCTCATCATACTCTAAATTTCTGGAAATTATTCCCTTTAGGCGAAAATATACTCCCAAAATAAGTATGGAAATGAAAGCTGAATAAATTAATATTTTCTTATGTGTTATAGGTTTTTTAAAAGCATTTAACATTAGTTAATTTTAGATTCTTTGACTAATTTCCCATCCAATCCAAAGTATAAGTGCCGACCTTTACTCTTGTAGTCCCCGGGTTCAATACTAATCAAGCAAATATTTTCATTATATGACTCATCTAATCTACCTCTTCATGCTGGCATGCATCAATAAAACGCTCAAACCTTTTTAGACTTTTCTCTGTAAGTAAATTCAGCCTTCTTGCCAGTTTAATTGGAAATAACTTATATATTCCTGTACCTCTTGCACATAATTCACCTTTTAAATCGTAAATATCAGAAGACATCACTGCTTCTCTTGGGTTTCTTATCGTTTCTATCCAGCTTTTAGCTCTAATTTGTGTTTCTACATGGATTGGATTTAGATAATCAATTGTCATGGTCTTGGTAAACACCAGCTGCGCTGTAAAATAAACAGCAGCCCATGCCATCACCTCATCAAGTATTGTAGATGTCATACCGCCATGAACAAGGTTATCCCAGCCATGCTTACTTGCAGGTATAATAAAATCACTGAAAATACTCTTTTCATCTGTATAAAACCTCATTTCCATACCATCAAAGCAATCGACACCACATGGGATGTAGTGACTTTCTATAATATGCGTTGGTAAATATTTACTTTTTTCTGCCATTTTATCTTTTTCTGCCATTTTAAAACCATCTTCTATATACAAATAATAAAACCCCTATAAATGAAAGCCCAAAAGACATTACCATCGTTATTAAAAAGGCATGAGGTGAATTTTGAAATGGCAAGGCAACATTCATTCCATAAATACTTGCAACTAATGTAGGAAACATAAGTATTATAGAAATGGATGTTAAAAACTTCATTACAACGTTTAAGTTGTTTGATATTACAGAAGCGAAGGCATCCATCATACCACTCAAAATATTACTGTAAACATTAGCCATCTCTATTGCCTGTCTATACTCAATAATGACATCATCAAGAAGATCCTTGTCATCAGAGTTTATTTTAAATTTTTTTACAGAGGAAAGTCTCCCAATCATTATTTCGTTGGCCTTAAGTGCCGTAGTAAAAAAAACAAGACTTTTTTCTAAATCAAGAAGTCTTATAAGCTCCTGATTTTTCATTGACTTATGAAGCTCATTTTCAAGATTATTAGTCAAATTACTTATCTGTCTTAAATATTTGAGATACATTATTGCGCTTCTCAAAAAAATCAGAAAAATAAACTTTTCCTTGTTTTTAAGAGATAGATTTTTCATTTTTTTGGACTTAAAACTTGAAAGAATATCGTTTTCTCTTGAAGAAATTGTAACTATACTGTTTTCTGAGTAAATTATTCCCAGCGGAACTGTATTATACGGTACTTCCGGATGTTCCCTATCATAAAAAGGAACTCTTAGTATTATAAGAATATAACCATCTTCTACTTCTATTCTTGCTCTTTCATCAACATCCAACGGGTCAGTCAAAAATTCTTCAGGAATGCCGAGAGTTTTGCTGATTTCGCTAAGTTCAACATAATTTGGCTCTACTGCATTAATCCAGCAATCCTTCTGTATCGTGTCGATTTTCTCAAGCCCTTCATCGCTTTTTTTGTAAATATCAATCATAAAAAAGTTCTTCCATTACGTAAATGAGGTATATAATAATAGTTTCCATAAATAACTTATCGCTCTGCAGCTTCATAAAAATAATTTATCAATAATAATCCAAACAAGGCTCTAAAATACAAATTATCTTTATCTGTATAAATTGACTCTGCTTAGTAATTTCTAATTATTATAAAGGATTAATCCAAGTAAATCTATAACCAACAGCTAATTATTAAGCAAGATTCTAAAATGTTAATATACTTGAAACTAAAATTTCGTTTTATGTTTTAAAACATTATGTGTATTTAAACTTTACCGTTTTATAACTATACACAAGTGTATGCGATTTTATAGTTTTTGTCCTCTGTAAATGAACTTGAACATACACTTTATTTTTCGACCTTATCATTCGTTACAGGTCATACCGTATGGTGTGACGGATAAATAAACCAAATCGTTTTGGATATAACTCAGCAAAATTTTCAAATAAACGATTATAAATCGTAATTATTCAAGTTTAACTTTCAATAGAAAAACTATCTATATTATAATTTGAATTTGTAAAGTCTGACAGTATTTTTATATATACTAATTGTGCTTCACAAAATTAATAAATGAGGTAATGCGATGGCTCAAATAGCAGGAACAACATTCGGATCAATCTTCTTTGTCGTTATAATAATAATTATTATTACGTTAGCTTTCCTTGCAATTTTAACACCGGTTTTTATATGTTTAATAAACTCAAGAGTGAAAGAGTTATTATATGAACAAATAAAATCCAATTACAATTTAAATGAAGAAATACAGAAAAATAACGAAAGAATAGATGAACTGCAAAAAACCACATTTCTTATTCTGTCAGAACAGAAAAAAATAACCTCATCGATGAACACTAATACTTCTAATCAAAAATAAACCTGATCTATTTATATTGTCTGTTTAGTAGAAATTATTATAATATTCTGTACGTTGGTTAACATATAAATGCAACAGTCATAACTAATATTATCAATACCGATAATATGTATTATAACAGACCTTAAAATAGAATTTTCAGAAAGATGCGATTATAATACCTGCAACTACTTTAGACAACCCTTTTAACAGTCCCGTCATTTAACAAATGAACAATATTAACATTCCACACCACTTGTACCTGGTATCGGTGTGTTTTCAAACATATCTTCCGCATTGATACTGTCTTCTTCTTTTTTATCTTTCCAAGACAGATCTCCAACTGGCGTTAATACGTCGTTAACCGGATTATCTTTTATTTTTTCATTCTCTAACATTTTTCCCATACTTCATAAACAGTTAATAAAAGTTTGACGACACCGAAAAGTGTAAATCGAAAAAATCAAGACTTTTTGCCTTTCTAAACTTAGCAAAAATAAGCTTTTGAAAGCAAACTTTGGATTATACAAAAGCCGATTTAATTTCTTTATCCATCCACCATACGGAATGACCTGTATCGAATGATAAAGTCGAAATATCAGTACTTAAAATATATTGAAATCACCCAGGATACAAGTACCTTTTTAATCTACGGCCTTTGATATCTAATATTTTACAAAATTCTCAAAAAATCAATCTTACTTTTTATAATTTAAAGCTTCAGTCTCAAATCTAAACTTTTTTGGTATTAACTTACCCATTTTTCTCCACCCTCTATACTCAGCAGTTGCAGTAAATAGTACATCTGTAGATGAATTAAGTCCAGTCTCACATGAATCCTGAATGACTCCAATTATAAAACCTATACCAACCACCTGCATCGCAATATCATTAGGCACTCCAAAAAGACTGCAGGCCAAAGGTATTAGAAGCAATGAACCACCGGCAACACCTGATGCTCCGCAAGCACTCACCGCTGCAAGTAAGCTTAATATAACAGCAGTAGGAAAATCAATGTGAATTCCCATTGTAAATGCAGCAGAAAGTGACAATACTGATATAGACACAGCAGCTCCGGCCATATTAATTGTAGCACCTAAAGGAATAGAAACAGAATATGTATCTTTATCAAGTCCCAATCTTTCACATAAGTTCATATTCACAGGAATATTTGCAGCTGAACTTCTTGTAAAAAAAGCGGTAATTCCACTTTCTTTAAGACACCTGAAAACCAGTAAATAAGGATTTTGCCTTATTGCTATAAATACAATAAACGGATTTACCACCAATGCAACAAAAGTCATACATCCAATCAAAAGCAAAACTAATTTTCCATATCCTAATAAAGCTCCTATACCCTGCGCTGCAATAGAATTGAAAACCAATCCCATGACTCCAAAAGGTGCTAAATTTATTATCCACTTAACAACTTTTGAAATAGCATCAGAAATATTAGCAAAAACTATCCTTGTATTCTCTGAACCTGCCTTTAATGCAAGCCCCATCAGAATAGCCCAAAAAAGAACTGCCACATAATTTGCATTAACAATAGCGTCTAATGGATTATCTGCAATTTTTAAAATAACGGATTTTAACACTTCACTTATCCCACTGGGTGCGGTTGCTCCTCCGATACTCTCTCCAAGTTGAAGCTTAATTTTAAAAATAAAACTCGCTATAACACCTGTCGCCCCGGAGAAAAAAGTACCTAAAACATATAAAATAATTATTGAAGTCATATTTGTCCTCTCCCCGCTTTTGTGTTGTGATATAGCAGAGATGACCAGAAAAAATACCAATATTGGAGCTATAGCCTTTAACATGCCGACAAAAAGTGTGCCTAAAATTGGTACAAAACTAAATGTTTCAGGTGCGGTAAAAGCAAGTACTGTCCCGAAGATTAACCCTAATATAATTCTTTTAACCAAACTAAGTTGATTCCATCTTCCAATAAAACTAATCACAATCTCCCCCTGAATTAAGTTATTATTTCTATACCTATAAATGGGTAATATCAATATATTCCAAATTCAAATTCCCGGTAAATTTCCCCTTTTCACAAATAGCTGCCGGAAATAATCTATCAAAACTTTTAACTTCTGTAAAATACCATTTACTCCCCATATAATTCAAAATATTTCCATCAGATATGTTTAAAGGAACATCAAATTTATCTAAACCTAATGATACTCCTTGGCCAATTGCTTTGATAAAACTTTCTTTTTTTGTCCAAATTTTATAGAAAACTTCTATTTGCTCTTTTTCATTTTTAATTGAAGTCAAGTAAGTATATTCATTAATAGAAAAAAATCTTTTGGCAATATCTATAAAATCTCTGAAAGGTTTTACGAATTCTATATCAACTCCTATTTCAACTTCTGAAACTGCGGATACCACATGATTTTCTGAATGTGAAACATTAAAATAATTGTCATAATAGTTTTCTATATAAGGTTTGCCATAATTATTTTTGATTATTCTGTACTTTTTTAAATTAAAGATTTTTTCTATAACGAACTTTTTCAATAATATTGATATTGCCTCTATGGCTCTACACTTATCAAATTTATACTGATTAACCAATTGCTGCTCAAAAGCATTAAGTTTTCTGTAAAGAATATTTAAAGCACTTATATAATCTTTATCTTCAATTTTAGTGAACAATAATTTCATGAGAGCTTAAACTGAATTTTCTGTTAGTAACAACTATTATATAAACGGTTATTATTTAAGATAAAAGCATTAATCTTCTTAATGATAAAGTACTTATAATGAAATAAAATTTCATTTTACTGGCTATGGCAATTTGACTTCCAGTAAATTTAGTATTTCCTGCTGTTCGTTGTCCGGTAT